>JBIIQL010000427.1:0-3821 GCA_044342095.1 Pirellulales bacterium | reverse complement strand
AGCCTCACTCAACACCACCGACCGTGCCCATGCGGCGCTCGTCCTCGCCGACTGCGTTGCCGCGATCGAGCGGTATCGCCTCGCGACGGGCCAACCGCCAGCGAGCCTCGCCGACCTCGTCCCGGCGTTTCTCGCCGAAGTTCCCCTCGATCCGTTCACCGATGCGCCGATCGGCTACCGGAACGCGGACGGCCGCCGGACGCTGTGGAGCGGCGCGGATCCAGAGGAGGACGCCGTCGATGATCTCGTCATCCGCGGGCCCGGGGATCGCCCATTAAGGGATCCTGCAGAAACGGAGCCCGCACCGGCCGATCCCTCTACAGAATCTCCGTCCACCCCGTGACCGCCGCGCCACTTCACAGCACGGCGTTGGAAGAAACAATCGTGATGCCCTCCGCACTTCAATCTTCAGTCTGTGGTTGGCGTCCACGATCCCGAAGCCTCAAGGCATCTCCCCTTCGCCGCCATCCATCGAGCCGAGCGCCGTCCACACGTCCGGGTTAATGTCGTCTCGAACCACCCGCACCGAGCCATCCGCAGCCGTCGCGACGACCACACCGGGATGCTGGCTCCGCGCCGCCACGAGCATCCCCGGCCATCCACCGGGGCCAGGCTCGAGCCCATGCTTGCCAGGCTTCTTCGACGCGATCACCGAGATTCCGTTGCCGCCGTAGCGGTCGGCGCCTGGCCAGTTTGGCGGTCTTGCGTGGGAATACTGCACCCCGAATTCGCACCACCAACCGTCCCGTGGGCTGAGATCGCCGTTCCCGGCCAACCGCTCCGCGAGCATGATCGTTCGTGAGGCGCCATCGGTGACGTTATCGAGCGATCGCTCGACGCCGAAGAAGTTGAACACTGCTCGTCCGGGGCGCGTCCGCAGCGGGTCGGTGGTGAGAACGGTGGGATTGGCCGTGGTCCGCTGGCCGCCGTTCCGCTGATGCTTTGCGAGGCACTCGACATTCGCCTCCGGTTCAACCGCGAAGCCATGCGGGCTAAAGCAGCCGACGTAGTTGCTCTGCGTCTGGTCGACGATCCCGAGCGCCGGCACCGTGATGGGGACATGGGTATCGGAGGGGCAGCGATAGACGGGAATCGTCTCCCGGAAAGCCCGGAACGATTCCGCCGTGCCAGGTTCGCCCGACCACGTCTGTGGGCCGATCATGGCCGCGACGTCGGCATGGCCGAGCCAGGGGAGGAGCGTAAACGTCCAGAAATAAAAGCCCTTGGAGGACGCACAGCCATTCGCCTCGTCGCTGAAGCCGACGCCCGTCGGAAAGCGGTCGTGCGACTCGTGCCAGGCGAGAATCGCCGTGCCGATCCGACCCTGGTTCATGGTGCACTGATTCCGCCGAGCCGCCTCCCGCGAGGCGTCGATCGCGGGAATCATCACGCCGAGAAACAGCACCGCGACGACGATGACAACGAGCAGCTCGACGAGCGTGAATCCGCGTCCACAGCGGGGGACGTGGCGCGAAGTCGCCTTGGCCGGGCACGGCAGATTCCTCGGCTGCTCGCGGCCGTCGTCGGGCACCGCTTGCAACGCAAACAGGGCGGGAGCGATTGAGTGACCCGTAAAGACCATGACACCGCTCGCCCAGAAGAATCGGAATGGAGTGAGATCGTGCTAACAACCGTCAACGACCACAACGTCCCTCCTTGACCAGCACCCACGGCCCACTCTTCTCATTTCGTGAACGTTCAAACAACTGTGCCAGTGTTATGAATCATCTTCCCGATGGTCTGGCGGTAAGTCGACTCGAGAGACACCGACCGCAGGCGCGATTCGTCGCGACCGGCGTAGCGGCCGTAGCTTCCGTCATCAAGCTTGAGGTTCGCCTTCCGAAATGGACCTGACACGTCGACAACCGTGCCATTGGCGAGCGTAGCCGCAACGAGACTGTAGCCTCTCGCATGGGCATCCCGCCATTCCGTATATCTCTGAATGGCACTGGGATCATTCATTGACTCGTAAGAAAGCGATTCCTATGAGCAGTTCGACGAGGGTGACGCCTGTCCTCGTGGTCGGCAGAGAACGACGGCGCGTCGCGATGCGATCTGATGAGAGGCTGGGGATTCGTCATTGAGGGTCGTCTCCATCTCCGGAAGGGCTTTAGAGGCCGGGGCGATCGAAGGCCTGCTAGACCGAACGGATGCCGAAGTCGGAGCGGCCACACAATCCGGCGAATCACCTCTGGGAGTGTCGTGCCTAGGCGGGAGAACCATTCCAGGGCGGCGGGATACCATCGACTGACTTTCGGTGAACGGGAGTCAGGCTATGACAACCGACACATCGCACGTGGTGGGCGACATCAGTGATCCATCGGTGACGGTCAGCCGGAAGGCGGGAATGGTACCGCGGGCACCCGTGGGCGGGGTCCAGCGCACGGCTTGCCCTGGCGCGATCGTTCGGCCTGGCAGCGAGGGGGTGATCACCAGGGCAACCCAGTTGCGTCCATTCCAGCGTTCGAGGGTGCCACTCGAGATCCACTGCACGATAAACGAACATCTAGTCGAGTCGATATCCTTTGCCTTGGTGGCGGCCAAGAGCAGTTCGTGCGAGATAAGCACGACGTTACCGACACCTGATCCAGGAATCAGCGCTGCGGCGGCGACGGTCGGGGCGTCGTTTACCGGAACGACCGTGAGCGTGGTGGAAGCGGAGCGTGTCGCGAAGCCGTCGCTGACGATCGCCGTGATCGGCACGGGCGCCGTGTCGTCGGCTGCCGGGCGAAACTGGAGCCGGCCCGGGGTGGTGAGGAACGCGTTGAGCGCAGCCGGCGATCCGGAAATGGTGCGTGCCGTGGACGTACCGCCGACGGACACCCCCGGCACGCTGACGCCCGTGATCGCCCCGGTAGGTACCGTCAAAGTGAGCGTCAGGGCCGATGAGTCGATGTCGACCACCGGAGCGGGAGCCTTCGGCCAGACGAGATTGCCTGTGGTGTCCTCCCGGAATGTGAACGACTTCGGGATCCAAATCGACGGCGCGTCGTTGACCGCCGCGACAGCGATGATCGCCGTGGCGGTTGTCTTCACGACTTTAGCGCCGTAGTTTTCGGAGATCGTGATGGTCACCTTGCGTTCACCATTCGCATTCAATCGTGCGAGGTAGCTGACACGAGCCGGGACGGCGGTGAAGTAGGCATTAAGTGCGGCGAGTGATCCCACGAAAGTCTTCGCCTGTGGGCTGCCCGTAACCGTGACTCCCGTTGCGGACACTGCCGTCAGTGTGCCATCTGCCACGGACACCGTAGCACGCATCGCCTTCCAGAGTGGCGAGTCGGCGTCGGTGAACGGCGCCAGGGAGAAGACGAGCGGCGAGACCGCATCTTCAGCCGCGCCGAATGCGGCGGGCATCCGGATAACCGGAGCCGTCGGCGGCTCGGCCCTGTCGAGGAGACTCACGGAGAACGCCTGTGAGACCGAGCCGGAAGGGATCGCCCCGGAGTCCGTCACGGTCAGCACCCCAGTGAGGACCGCCGTGGCCTCGAAGTTTAGATCGACATCGGCCCGGATCCACAGCGATCCGGCGGCGATCTCGAACGCCCAAGCATCTGTCCCGCTGACCGTGATGACATTGTTGCCGAGGGCATCATCGACAACGGAGAGATCGGCGATTCGAATTCGCGTCGCAGCGCTGCTTTTTTCTGCGAGCGACGTAACGGCGTTCCGCAGTTGAATCCCAGTGGGAGGCTCGTTGACGTCCATGACCGCGATCGAGAAGACCTTGTCCGTCGAGAGCCCGCCCTGATCGATTGCCCTAACGCGGATTGTGTAGGAACTCTTCGATTCGTAATCGAAGACGGCAGCCGTGCGGAGCG
>JBIIQL010000426.1:0-3824 GCA_044342095.1 Pirellulales bacterium | reverse complement strand
TGCCAGGTTGATGATGTCGCGTCGCCTGTCTCGAATCATGCGACACAGTGGGTTCGGCCGGCTCCCCCGGCGCGTCGGCACGAGCACACCTTCGGCGGCGACACGATCGGTCATCGCCCGGCACTCGGCGACCATGACGGCAAGCAGCCCGAAGGTGTCAGCGAACTCGGGTCGCAGTCGACCGGCGGCGACGAGCGTGTCGGCGTGCTCCCGCCAGAACGCCAAGGCGACGGGGGCGGCGGCGACATTCGGCGGCGGCGGCACGTCGACCGCCAGGCGAACGGGGCGTGCCCGGTAGGTGTTTCGTCCTCGACGGCTTTCGCTGCTGTCTCGACGGGGCAGGGGGCCACGGCTTCCCATGTCTCGATTCTCCTATGTCGCAGTTTTGGCAAACTCCCCAGGCGCACGCGCACGCTGGGCCTGGGGTACGGGCACAATGTCCCCTCTTGTCAGGGATAGTACCCCCCTGTCCTACGCTGTCCTTTGGTCATGTCATCGATGACACGGGCGAGCACGCCGGCACGGTCGTCATCCGACAGCGGCATCGACGCGACGAGGGCGACCGCTCGGGCGACGATGTCGAGCCGATCGGGGGAGCCGGCGGCGGGCACGACGGGGGCGTCGGCGGGCGACTTGGCACAAGCAGCGGCACAAGCGTCAGGCGTCGACGACGTAAGTCGTGCCCCTGCTGCACTTAGAACTACGTTGCCGCCGATTGTGATTCTAGGGGTCGCGGGTTCGAGTCCCGTTAGCCACCCTTCTGTTTTCCCGGCCATTCCGACCGGAGGTGGTGCCTGGTTTTGTCCGGGCATCCGGTCCGGGGCGGCGCTTGCGTCGGTCACGAAGCAGTCGCTCCGAGGAAGGCCGCGGCTCACTCGATTCGCCCTCGCTCCGGTTCATCCCGCGATGGCCGATACGTGAAGCATCCAAGCCGCCAAGGCCGCCCTCGCTGTCCAGGCGGCCGTGCGGATCCGGGTGGTACGCACGAGACGGTCGATCGTGTTCGGCGGAGCCTCTCCGCCACGGAGTGCCTCGTGGAGGGGCACCTGCACCAGGGCCGTCGAGAGAACGACGACCGTCACCAGGGCGAGACCGGCGATCGCTGCACCACGTCCGACGGAGGCCGGAGGAAAGAGCGTAAGCCACGCCGCCGTGACCGCTTCGACCAGCATCGGAACGAGGACGATCGGGCGGGTGCGACGGAGATTCTCTTCGTGGTACTCCCGCACCCTGGCACGGGACACGACGGCCTCCCGCTCTGGCCTGGTGGCATCCGGTTGGACGTGGGCAAAGAGCGGATAGTGCACCCTGTCGACAAACCAGGCAATCGTTGCCATGGTGGTGCTCGCCATGAGTTGGGCGATGAGGACCGACAGCGTGGTCGTCGGCATCGTCATCGTGCCGCGCTCTCGGCGGGAGCGACGCTCGTGCCCTGAAGCGACTCCGTTACCCCGCGCGCCGACGCACCGTGGTGGCACCGCCAGGCATGGGCCAAGATGAGCGCGAAGGGAATCCACCAGACGAGGTCGTTGGTGGGGATCGTGATCCCGAACCCGGGGGGCACCTCCCCGCGGAAGACGCCGTCGGCATAGCCGATCGGCCCGAAGACCTTACCGAGGAATCCGACGAGCACGATCGGCCAGTGCCGCACCGGATCGGAGGCGGCAGCGAGATAGCCGACACCGTACACGCCGACGATCATCCCGACGCACTGCCAGATGAAGGGGTAGTTGGGAGGGGCCATGGAAGCCAAGTCGAACAGCCACATCGGCCGGAGGACGGTGAGCGCACCCCAGAGGAGGTTGTAGACGCCGGCAGCAATGAGGCACGACCTCATCCAGGGGGGCGTGGCGGTGATGGGGGAAGAGGGCATGACGGTGGCTCTGCCAGGGGAGGATCGGAGGCACTTCCCCACGAAACCGTGAGATCACGGCCGACGTAACGGTCCGTCGAGGGGGGGCCCGAGACACGTCGCCCGCGTGGCCGACGTGCCGACCGCCCGCTCCGCTTGACGGATGCGGTGACGGACCCGTATTTACAGACCCTCGACAGGGCCTCCGCCCGGACCGTCGTGGTATCCCACGTCTTTCACGCTTCTCCCGAGGATTCCAACCGATGGTCGACTTCCTTGGTATCGGCGTTCAAAAGGGGGGGACGACCTGGCTCTATCACCAACTCTCCCGTCATCCGCAGGTCGCTTTCCCAGGCGGGAAGGAGATCCACTTCTGGGACCGGGCCGACGCCCGGCTGGTCGAGCAGTGGCTCAAGCTCCTCGAGCCCCCCGCGCGGACCAACGCCGCGGGCCAGCCGATCCGCTCCGGTGAGATCACCCCTGCCTATGCCTCGCTCCCGGCCGAGTCGATCTGCGCGCTCCATGCCGCCTGCCCCGACGTCCGGCTGTTCATCACCTTCCGCAACCCGCTCGAACGGGCCTGGTCGGCGGCGCTGATGGCGCTGGTGCGGGCGCAGATGCTCGATGCCGAGGTGTCGGATCAATGGTTCATCGATCACTTCCAGTCGGCCGCCTCGAGGCGTGCCGGTGACTACTCGGCGATCATGGAACGGTGGCTCGCGGTCTTCCCCGAGGAGCAACTCCTCCCGCTCATCCGCGACGACATCGAGGCCTGTCCGGTCGGCACGCTCGAGGCTCTCGCCGACCATCTCGCCATCGATGGCAACGGCTTTGCCGGGCTCACCGCTACTGAGTTGGCCGAGCGTGTCGTGCCGATCCTCACCGCCGATCAGGCGTACAAGCAGCAGCAGGATCTCCCTCCGCGGCCGTCGCTCGTGCCGGTGCTCAAGGAGATGTACGCCCCCGAGGTGGCTCGGATCGCCAAGCTCCTCGGCCGCGACCTGAAACGCTGGGTGGACGGATTCGGCACCCCCGCCGCCCACCGGCCGCAGGTCCGCCACGAGATCCGCATCGGGCTCCACGGCGCCATGGCCGTCGACAAGTGGCTCGCCGAAGGGGGTGCCCCGGCGCCTCCGCCGGCTCCCCCCTCCGCGCAGGAGTCAGGAGCGACGCGCGGATGACGCGTCCCGGGCTGTCGGTGATCGTGGTTTTTCGCGACATGGCCCGCGAGGCCCCGCGGACGCTCTTCACCCTCTCGCCGCGGTATCAGCGCGGCGTCGATCCAAGCGCGTACGAGGTGATCGCCGTCGATGCCGGATCGGCCGTGCCGCTCGATGCGGCGCTCGTGGCGGCGCTGGATGACGCCGGAGGCCCGCGATTCACGCTCCTCCGCACGCCGCCATCCCCATCCCCCAGTGCGGCGATCAACGAGGCAGTTCGCCGCTCCTCCGGCGCCGCGGTGATGGTCTGCATTGACGGCGCGAGGATGCTGACGCCGGGGGTGGTGCGCTTCACGCTCGATGCCTTCCGGGCCTGGGAAGACCCGCTGGTCGCCACGCTCGCCTGGCACCTCGGCCCCAAGATCCAGAACGAATCGATGCTCGAGGGCTACGACCAGTCGGTCGAGGACCGGCTCCTGGAATCGGTCGACTGGCGTGCCGATGGCTACGAACTGTTCCGGATCGCCGCCTTCGCCGGCTCGAGCCGGCGCGGATGGTTTCTCCCCCTCTCCGAGAGCAACGGCGTGGCTGTCCGTCGGGAGACGTTCGATCGGCTCGGTGGCTTCGATGAAGGCTTTCAGACCCCCGGCGGGGGACTGGTGAATCTCGACTTCCACCGCCGCGCCTGCACGCTTGCCGGCGTGGTCGTCCACCTTCTCGGCGAAGGGACGTTTCACCAGTTCCATGGCGGTGTGGCGACGAACGTCCCCGCGGCCCGTCATCCGTTCCCGACGTTTCACGAGGAATATGTC
>JBIIQL010000425.1:0-3825 GCA_044342095.1 Pirellulales bacterium | reverse complement strand
ATGCACGGTGTGGCCGAGCCCGAGCAGCCTGCTGACAAACCCGCTGCCGAGCCGGCCGGTGCCGAGGAAAGCGATCGTTTTCATGGGAACAGGCTCCGAGGATTCAGGCTGACACGGCAAGATCGGCCGCGCGGAGGGCCGTGGCGGCCGCATCGATGGCGGCTTCGTGTTCCGCCTCAACGTTCGAGAGAAGCGGAAGGAGGGGCCCGGTCGGCGCGATCCCGGCCCCCTCGACGGCCCGGTGGAGGACGCGGATCGGATTGATTGCGTTGCGAAGATCCTCGAGCGGCCGGAACACACTGCGGATCCGCTCCGCCTCCTCCCAGGCGCCGCCTCGCATCGCCGCGAGCATCCGCTGCGAGAGACGGGGGGCCACGCAGACACAGCCGCTGGTGAAGCCGCCGAGGCCGAAGTCACGGGTGTGGATGATCGCCGGTTGCTCGCCGATCCCGGAAATGATCTTGGTGCGGTCGACCACGTCGACGAGCCGACGGAGATAGGGATCGACGGAAGCGTCGTTGCGGACCGTGGCGTATTTGATCCCGGAGAGGAGCCCATCCCGATCGAGCGCCGCCACGTCCTCCGGCTCGATGAAGCCGTCATGCTTGATGTAGAGGAGGGCGGGCACGCCGGAGGACTCGACGAAGCGCCGGATCCCCGTAGCGACGCCGACGCTCGTCGTCAGCCCCTGCTGCGGGAGCACCATCACCGTCGGGAAGGCAAACCGGCGGATGATCTTCGCCTGATCGACAAGCATCCCGTACGACGGCCCGGCCGAGGGAATGACAAGCGTGTCGGGGCCGGCGATCCGAGCGAGCATCGCCAGGAGCGGCTCGTACTCCGAGAGCGGCACGTGGTAGAGATTCGCATTGCCGCCGTAGAGAAGGAGCCGCACGCCCCCCGCCTCGAGATGGCGGATGATGCGCTCGTTGGCCCCCTCGTCGAGCGTGAAGTCGAGCCGGCGCGAGAGTGGCGGCACCGCCATCACGGAGGTGGCGAGATGGGCAGCGGAGAGGGGCGAAGTGATCATCAATGAAATCTCGATTCAAAGGGACAGCCGTCATGCGACCGCGCCCTAGAAGATATCCGGCTCGGGCGGCGGCGGGCCGGCTTCGAGGAAGCGGAAGTCGCAGCCGTCTGGGGCCTGGGTGACTTGATCGTGAAACAGCTTGCCGTAGCCCCGGGCGTGGCGGGGCGGCGGGGGCGTCCAGCCGGCGCGGCGGCGCGCCAGCTCGGCATCGTCGACGGCCAAGTGAATGCGTCTGGCGGGCACGTCGAGGTCGATCCGGTCACCGGTCCGCACGAGGGCAAGCGGCCCACCGATGGCAGACTCGGGGGCGACGTGGAGCACGCAGGTGCCGTAGCTCGTCCCCGACATCCGGGCGTCGGAGATCCGCACCATGTCACGCACTCCCGTCTCGAGGATTTTTTTCGGGATCGGGAGCATCCCCCACTCGGGCATCCCGGGAGCGCCGACGGGCCCGGCGTTCCGCAGGACGAGGATCGTGTCGGGGGTGACATCGAGATCGGGGCTGTCGATCCGCGCCTTGAGATCGAGATAGTCGTCGAAGACGAGGGCAGGCCCTGAATGGACGAGGAGACGTGGGTCGGCGGCGGTCGGCTTGATGACGCAGCCGTCGGGGGCGAGGTTACCGCGGAGAACGAACGTGCCGCCGGCCCGGTCGAGAGGCTTGTCGAGCGGGCGAATGACCTCTTCGGAGAGGATCTCGGCCCCGGCCAGGTTCTCCCCCAACGTCCGGCCCGTCACCGTGGGGACATCAAGGTGGAGCTTCGACGTGAGGCGTGAGAGGAGGGCCGGCACGCCCCCGGCGTCGTGAAAATCCTCCATGAGGTATTCGCCGGCCGGACGGAGGTTCGCGATCACCGGTACCTCGCGGGAGATCCGGTCGAAGTCGTCGATCGACAGGGGGACGCCGGCGCGCCTGGCCAAGGCGATGAGGTGGACGATGGCGTTGGTCGATCCACACAGCGCCATGTCGGCGACGATCGCATTCTCGAATGCCTGCGAGGAGAGGATCGTGGCGGGGCGCCGGTCTTCCCACACCAGCCCCACCGCGCGGCGGCCACACTCGGCGGCGAGGCGGGCATGGGCCGAATGAACGGCGGGGATCGTCGCCGAGCCGGGGAGCGAGAGCCCGAGCGTCTCGACGATCGCGGCCATCGTCGAGGCCGTTCCCATCGTCATGCAGGTGCCGGGGGAGCGGGCGATGCCTTCCTCGATCTGCCGCCAGGCACACTCCGAGAGGCAGCCGGCCTGACGCTCGGCCCAATACTTCCACACATCCGATCCGCTCCCGAGGCGCGTCGTGCGGAACCGGCCGGCGAGCATCGGCCCGGCAGGGAGGAAAATGGCGGGGAGGTCAACGGAGATCGCGCCGAGGAGGAGCCCCGGAACGGTCTTGTCGCAGCCCCCCATGAGCACCACGCCGTCGATCGGCTGGCTCCGTAGCACCTCCTCGACCTCGAGGGCGAGGAGGTTGCGGTGGACCATCGCCGTCGGCTTGACGAACATCTCCGAGAGCGCGAGCACCGGAATCTCGACCGGAAATCCCCCCGCCTGCCAGACGCCTCGCTTCACCTCCGCGGCCCGCTCCCGGAAGTGGGTGTGGCACTGCGCCAGATCACTCCAGGTGTTGAGGATCGCGATCACGGGCCGGTCGCGGATCTCGTCGCCGGCATACCCCATCTGGGCGATCCGGCTGCGGTGGCCGAAGCTCCGCAGGTCGTCCGGCGCGAACCAGCGGCGGGAGCGCAGCCCCTCGGGCGATTTCGGGGAAGGGTCGGGGGAAAAGGTCGCCATCGGAGTGGCCCCGGGAGATGACACCGGAATCGGGCCCGGCAGTGTAGTCTTCCGGTCCCCCTTCCGGGAAACGGCGCTTGTCTCCTCTTTTCATCCTCGTCGTCGCGATGCTGCTCGTCCTCGCCGGCGTGCTGTGGGCGCGACTCCATCCGTTCCTCGTCCTCATCGTGACGGCGCTGGTCGTGGCGGCACTCACCCCGCCCGACCGGCTCGGCGCGGCCGCCGACCTTTCGATCGGCCGCCGGGTCGCCGAAGGATTCGGGAAGACGGCCCACGACATCGGGATCCTCATCGCCATGGCCTCGATCCTCGGGCAATGTCTCATGGAGGCCCGCGGCGCGGAGCGAATCGTGGCGACCATCGAGCGGCTCGTGGGACGGAGGCGGGCGTCGCTTGCCTTCCTCGGAGCCGGCTTCCTCCTCGGCATTCCGATGTTTGCGGAGGCGGTCTTTTACCTCCTCCTCCCGCTGGCGAAGGCCTCCTGGCGCGAGTCGCGGCGGCACGGCGTGCTCCTTGTCCTCTCGATCGTCGCCGGAGCGACGATGACCCACTCGCTCGTGCCCCCCACCCCGGGGCCGCTGTTTGTCGCCGACGCGATGGGGATCGACATCGCCCTGATGATGCGGCAAGGAATGATCGTCGGCGCGCTGGCGGCGCTCGCCGGCTACGGGTACGCCGCGTGGGCCGACCGGCGCTTCGCGATCCCGCTGCGGACGGCCGGGGATGAGGGCCCGGGCATGACGTCCGACAGGAAGCTGCCGCCGCTTTGGGCCTCGCTCCTCCCGATCCTCCTCCCGGTAATGCTCATCAGCGCCGACTCCGCCGTCGATTCGATCGCTCGAGTCCCGGCCTCCGTCGCCCGCGTCATCCATGTCGTTGGCGACAAGAATCTCGCCCTCACCGTCTCGGCAGCCGCCGCGATCCTCCTCCTCGCCTGCCGGCCGGGGGCGAGCCGGGACAAGGTTCGCCAGGCCGTCGCCACCGCGGTTCTCGAAGGGGGGGAG
>JBIIQL010000424.1:0-3830 GCA_044342095.1 Pirellulales bacterium | reverse complement strand
AAAGGGAATCAGGATCAACAAGACCGCCGTGAGAATCGAGTGGTGCCTGGTCATGTCACGTACCTCACTCGTTTTCCAGCCAACCGAAAAAGCCCCCGCGACGGCGCGTCAACACGCTGATGCGGAGCGTCGCGGCACTGATGCAGGCCTTCTCGGAAAGAATGCCATCGCGGACCGCTCCCCCGCCCCCGTTGAGACAACAGTCGACTCCTGCAGCATAGCGACCCGGGTTGCCGTACGTCCGCCGGCACCCCACAGGCAGACCGAGACACCACAAGCCGGGTCGAGATCATTCATCGGACAACTCCACCACGATTCGCAACTGGCATGCCCCGAACATCCGAGGCGTTTGGATGCCCTGCCCTGCTCCGTCGACGAGCACCAACGGTCGCTGCAGCGAATACCCTGCCCAAAGGGCGGAGGGAGGCCGACGGCCACGACGATCAGGGCTGTGGAAATCCCCGGAAGACCCCATCCGGATCAACGCTCTCGGCAAACTCGCGGAAATCCATGTTGGCGATGGCCAGGTTGTTTTCCACGCCCCACATTTCGCGCGGGATGACCCGAAACATCCGACCCGGCTCATCGTGGAGGTCGACCACGAGGATCGGCCGTTCTCGATCGGCGAACGTCGACCTGTCCGCGATGAACGCGAAGCGACGATCGCTCCCCTGCGGCGACAAGACGATCAGTTGCGCGATCGTCAGTCCGTCGTAGTCCACATCGCTGACACCATCGATGGAGGCGGTGAAGCCGTCCTCGCTCGGCCGCCTGATGGCTTCGCACAGCGAGGCCCACGCCGCGTCGTCAGAGAAGTCCGTCCGAAGAAGCAACGAGTGATCGGTCTTGGGCAACGGCTTCACGAGGTCACCTGCTCGGGAACGGAAGTCGGTATCGGCCACGAACGAGTGGATCAGCTCCACCGCTCGCTTCAATCCGCCATCCTACTCGACGATTGGTTCCTGCTGGCGATGACTCGCGTGAGACTCTGTCGAGCGGATGAGCGGCTCTGCACCGATGGCGAAAAAACGCTGAATCCCATCCTCACGCTGGGCCACCCGCCCAGCCCTCGGACAAACGATCCCCGTCTCTGGAGGGAGGGGTGAGGCAGGCTGGTACCTTGTCGCGACGACGAGCAGCCCGTTTCCTCGCGGAGGATGGCTGACGCTCGTCAGCCATCCCTGCACCCGACTTCCAGTTTTTGTGAGTGTCGGCGCGGCAGCGGCAACGAACTACCCGCGGCAGGAGTGCCACGACGGCCATCCACAGATCAGTCAAACGAAAAGAATGGAATCGATGAGAAACGTGCGTGCGGCTGCGGGCATGGTGTGGCTCCGGGCGGCCTGGACCGGCCTGAGCATGGCCCAAGGTGGGAGCGTGTCGTCGCTTTGGTGCGGCCGTGCGGCGGCGATGATCGCGCTGGTTCTCTCGACCGCTTGCCTGACGCTGCGGAGTGCCGACGCACAATCCCTCACCGTCAACAGCGGCACGACCACGATCAGTACGGGGACGAGCGTGACGACCACGACCATCGCCACAAGTGGCAGCCAAACCGGCACGCTCATCGTGACCACCTCCGGCACGCTGACCGGGTCAAGCACTCTTACCGTGGGCTCCAGCGGCACGGGCACGCTCAACGTGACCGGCGGCAGGGTCACCAACACGAGCGGCACTATCGGCTTCGCCGCCGGCAGTGTCGGCACGGCCAACGTGTCGAGCGGCACGTGGGCTAACAGCCAAACTCTCACGGTGGGCGGTAGCGGCACCGGCGTGCTCAGCGTGACCGGCGGCCGCGTCGCCAACATGAGCGGCCGTATCGGTTTCAATGCCGGCAGCAACGGCACCGCGACGGTTTCGAGCGGCACGTGGGCCAACAGCAGCTCGCTCATCGTGGGCGGCACAGGCACCGGCGTGCTCAACGTCACCGGCGGCCACGTCACCAATTCGAGCGGCACGATCGGCTTCGCCGCCGGTAGCAACGGCACCGCGACAGTCTCGAGCGGCACCTGGACCAACAACGGCTCTCTCACCGTGGGTGGCACAGGAGCCGGTACGCTGACCCTCAACGGTGGTCTTGTGATTGCGAACAGCGCCCTCTCACGAGGTGCTTCCGGCACGATCAATCTCAATTCCGGAGGCACGCTCCACATCGGCAGCGGTGTCTCAGATGGTGTGCTCCTTGGCGGCACGGGCGCCCTCACGAACAACGGCACCCTGATCTTCGCTCGCCATACTACGATCTACTCTGGCATCTTGAGCGGCTCTGGCGCCGTTGTGAAGCAAGGCGGAACCATGCTGACGCTCTCGGGCTCGAGCAGCTACTCCGGCGGCACGACGATCACCGGCGGCACACTCGCCGTCGGAAACGCAAACGCGCTCGGCACCGGCAATCTTACTGTCAACGGCGGCGGAATCGATCTCAAAGGGACGAGCGTCGCCGTGGCCGCCTTGAGCGGTTCCTCCGGGGCGATCATCACCAGTTCCACGTCCGGTGCCGTGACGTTGACGGGCTCTTCTGGCTCTGACTCGACCTTCGCCGGTACGGTCCAGAATGGCTCTGGCACTTTGTCACTTGTGAAACTGGGCGCCGGCACGCTCACGCTCTCCGGCTCGAACAGCTACACCGGCGGGACGACGCTCACCGCCGGCACGCTCGCACTCGCGGGCGTCAGTGCCATCGGCGCCTCTGGCAAGATCAGCTTCGGCGGCGGCACGCTCCGATCCACGGCGAGCAACACGACCGACTACTCGGCCCGGTTTTCCAATGCCGCCAGCCAGCAATACAAGATCGACACCAACGGCCAGAACGTCACCCTCGCCTCGAATCTGACAAGCTTCGGCGGTAGCTTTGAGAAGTTGGGGACCGGTGCCGTCACCCTCTCCGGCACCAGTTCCTACTCCGGGGCGACGACGGTTTCAGCGGGTAAGCTCCTTGTCAACGGGAGCCTCACCAATTCGGCCGTCACCGTCGGCAACGGCGGCACGCTCGGCGGCAGCGGGGCGCTTGCGGCCCTTCTCACGGTGCAGTCGGGCGGGGTGTTCTCCCCCGGCACGAGCCCCGGGGCGCTTGCCGCCGTAGTGCTCGACCTCCAGGCCGGGAGCACGACGTTCATGGAGGTCGTCGGCTCCGGGGCGTCTGCCGGCGTTGCTGGCACCGATTACGATCAGGTTCGGATCACCACCGCGAGCAGCCTTACCTACGGCGGGAGTCTCGATCTCGATTTCGGAAACGCGTCACCGTTTCTCAATGGCACCGTCTTCGATCTCTTCGCCTTTACCGGTGCTTCGGTCGGCGACTTCTCCTCGGTGTTCACGACCGGCACGGGGCTCTACGCGGGCTACAGCCTCTCCGGCGCGGGTGGCATCTGGACGACGACGATCGGCGACCAGCTCCTTTCGTTCAGCACGCTGACCGGGCGGCTGTCGTTTTCTAGCTCCAGTGCCCCCGTCCCCGAGATCGACCCCGCCACGGGCGGTGGCGCCCTCTCCCTCGTCGCTGGTGCGCTTGCGATGCTTGAGCAGCGGCGTCGGCGTGCCACGCTCGTGGCTCGATCGAGCAGGCCTTCTGACCGCTGAGCCGTATCGGTTGGTGCCGACGCCCGTGAGGACAACCACCCGTTCGTGCTGGTCTCGGCCGTACCGGAAGGCGTTGGGGGATCGGGCCACAGGGTACGCGTGATGCCCGACGGCGACACACCTATGCCCTCGAAGAACATGCGAACCATCCAGCTGGCGGACGGCGGCATCCTGCTTTCCGAGGATGCTTTCCTACCGACCGACCTGGCAGATCGCGCCTTCACCCAATTGCGGGACGAATGTGCCTGGGAACA
>JBIIQL010000423.1:0-3831 GCA_044342095.1 Pirellulales bacterium | reverse complement strand
CCCGTGATCACCAGATCGGCGAAGCCTGAATGAAAGTAGTGCTCGCTGTGGTTGTAGGCATCGTGCCCTTCGAAGCTCCCGGTGTCGGGATGACAGGCTTCGGCGAGGTAGGGCCGCCCGTTCTTCCGGTGGGTGCGGGCGTAAGTCTTCAGAAGCGAGACGTAGTCCTTGGCCGAGACGACCTCCTGGAGCCCCGGGCCGTCGTTGCCGAAGCCGGGGGAGCGGAACTGAAGGACGTTGGCCAGCGCCTTGAGCGTCTGCGTCGTGGCGTAGGGCCAGCTCTGGCCGCTCCACCAGCAGCAGTGGGGCTGGAGAATGAACAGCGGGTCGTGGCGCTCGACCGTGGAGGGGCCGAAGGGCGCCTGGAAGAACTCGGAATCGCCGAGGTATTTCCAGGCCTCTTCAAACCCCTTGCCGCGTGACGGCATGTCGAACTGCCAGGGGACGTAGCCGATCAACTCGCGGCCGTGCGGGCTGCCGGCGAAGCGCCCACTGTCGTAGATCCGGCTCCCAGCCGTGACGGTAACGCCGTCGAGCGTCTCCTGATCGCGGAAGGCGGCGAGGAAGAAGCTCCGGCGCTTGTCCCACAGCGTCGCTTCCATCTTCTCCCGCAGCGTTTCTGCAGCGGCCCGGTGGGCGGCGGCCTTGGCGGGGCCTCCGAGGAGATCCTCCATCCGCGCAAGCGCCTGGAGGTCGGCCCACTGGTAGGCGATGAAGCTCGGCCGGTAGCTGGGAGCGCCGCGGAGGATGTCGGTCGTCTGGCGGCTAGCGATGTTGAACTCCATCCCGTCGTCGTGCCCCACCTGCCAGTACAGCCCGGTCGACTCGACGAAATGACGGTCGCGCCAAGCCTGCGCGTTCGCCTCGAGGCCGGGAAGGATGTCGCCGGGGAAGACGGTCGCAGCCGTGGCGGCGGGGTAGTAAGCGCCGCCGAGATGGAAGCGGGCGGGATGGACGAGGTGGACGCCCCACACCGCGTCGGCGAGCCAGGTGGAATAGTTGCGCGGTTGGGCACCGGGGGTGTTGACCCAGTACCTGGCGTAGTCGCGGGCGACCCGCGGCGACCGCAGCCAGCGGGCCTCGGCGAGCTGGTGGCCGGCGGGGCAGGAGATGGCGCCGTAGGCCCCCGACCAGAACGGCCGATCGAGAAACTCGGTGAACACGTAGCCGGTGTCGGGCGAGCCGTAGGTGAGATGCTTGGTGAGGAGTTCGAAGCGGTACCACCAGGTCGTCTCGATCTCTGCGTCTGGGCAATCGAGGAGGGGAACGTTGTCGAGATACCAGGCCTGATCGCATGTGTCCCAGAAGGTCTCCCGTTCCATGAGCGTTGCCTGGGAGCGTTCGGCCGCCGCAATCCAATCACGCTGCGGCTGAGCTTCGGCCCGCGAAGGGAAACCGCTAGCGACGACGAGAACGAGGGCGCTGATCCAGGCAGGCATCGGGCCGAGCGCCAGCGCCGCACCCGGCGGTGGGCCTGCTTCGCTCGTCGCGGCGGCGGTGCCGCGGGGGGGGAGGTGGTCATCGTCGGCAAGCGGCGCCGGCCCGCGGCCGATCGAGCGGATGTCGGGGAGGAGGATCGCGCCGAGGGGCTGGAGGAGGCCAGCCACGAGAAACGTCGTCGGGGCGTCGAAGAAGCCGCTCACCGGCCCGGCGAACCAGGAGCCCCAACTCGTGGCCAGGTTCATCAGCGCCATCGAGGCGGTGAACTGCGTCGCGGCCACCGCCGGCGTCGAGACTCGCATGAAGAGGGCGAAGAGCGACACCGACAGGAACGCCAAGCAGGCTTCGTGGACCCCGAACCAAAGGTAGATCGTCATCTCATGCTCCCAGAGCGAGGGCTTGGCCGCGAGGAGGATCCAGGAGGCGGCGAGGATCGAATTGGCGGCGACGGCGGTGGTTTTGGGGCCGATGAAGGCGGCGAGGAACCCCGCAGCGACCGCGGCGGCAAGGCCGAGGAGATTCCCGAATCCGCCACTGACCTCGGCGAAGCGGGCCTCCGACCAGCCAAGGCGTTTGAACATCTGCACCGTCATCGTCACGTAGAGCATCGCCGGGAGGATCTTCATGAGCACGGCGCCAACGCCCGTTCGCAAGCTCGCTGGGCGCACCATGGCGACCGCCAGTTGGGAGAGAAGAGCGACGGGACCGAGGCCGATGGCCGCCGGAGCGGCGGCCTGCGACGCGCGCGACCGGCCGAAGAAGAACCGATCTCCCGGCCGCTCGCGGATCGAGAGGACGGCTGCGAGGGTGACAGCCTGGATCGCGGCGAGGGCGAGAACGGCAGTGGGAAGTCCCCAGGTCGCCATCACGAGGCCGAGCCCCGCCCCACCGAGCATCGTCCCGACATACGACGAGCCGTACATCATCCCGCTGGCCCGCTCGCGCTCGTTCCCTTCGAGCATGTCGACGGCGAGGGCGTCGATCGCCACGTCCTGGAGGGCGACGAAGACGTTGTGAAGGAGGACGAGCCAGCCGAGGAGCGCCGTGTCACCGCCGGCCCAGAGCAACAACAGCGCCGTGACGATCATCATCGACTGCGCGAGGATCAGCCACGGCCGACGGCGGCCGAGCGCCGCCGCCAGGCCTGAATCGACGATCGGGCCCCACAGCCACTTGAAACTCCAGGGGAGGACGGCCAAGGCGATCACGTTGCCGACGGCGTTCTCCCCACCGCCGTGACTGGCCAGCCACGCCGCCAGGGCCACCGTCACGAAGCCGAAGGGAATCCCCTGGGCGACATAGATCGCGCAGCAAAACACGAGCCGGAGGAGGGGACGCGTGGCGAGGGTGACGGGCGTGGCCATGCGGCGAGCGTATCGTGGCCGATGCCGTCCGGGCAATTCACCGCAAAGCGATCCGAAGCCTTGCCCCCCATGATCGAAGCCGGCCACAATCGGGTCTACGCCTCGTTTCCCCCTTCGGAGCCCTCCCCATGCGGTCTGTTCGCGTCGCGCTGGCGATCACCCTCTGCCTTTCCGCCGCCGTCGTCACGGCCGCCCCCGATGCCGGAGCCAAGGCCCGCGGCAGCTACAACTTCTACGGCACCAGCTCGCACAACGCGTATTCGAGCGCCCGCTCGCACGTCGAGGGCTATCAGGGTTATCTCCGCGACACCCACGGCGTGGCGGTGCCGGCCCATACGGAGGCCTTCACCACGCTGCCGGCACCGGCCGTGGTCGTGGAACGGCCCCAGACGCCGGTCGCCCGCGTGGCGACTCCGGCGACGATCGACGTGGCGGCAGATATCGCCGCCCACGGCGCGGTCGATGCGGAGGTGGCCCGGGAGGTGAGCGACGCGATCGGTGACGACATCGAGCGGATCGAGCGTCACGTCAAGCGGATGCTGAAGCATGCCGATGAACTCGGTGACAAGGAGGCCCTTTCGATCCTCGCCTCGATCGAGAAGAATCTCGGCGTCGCCCGCCGCGGCCATGCCGATCTCCACGAGCACCACGCCGAGGAGTCGATTTCGCCGCAGACGGCGATGACCCTCGCCCAGAAGGTCAACGACGCTCTCCGTGCTGCTCACGCCGATCACGACAAGCTCATGAAACGGCTCCATGAGGTCGACGAGCCGGCCGGGAAGTGATGCTCGGCCGCAGCGTCAATCGGCAGCCGTTGTCTCGCCACCGGCGCGGGTGGAGAGATCGACGAGCACCGTCGCGGCGTCGTAGCTGAAGAAGCGGACCGCGCCGTCGAGAAACGCGAAGTGTCCTCCGCTCCCCGGGTGGAGGCTCCAGAAGTGGTTGGCGCTGCACTCGTCGGTGAGCTTTCCCGGTTGGAAGGGGTACGTTTCCGCGCGGCACAGGCCATAGGGACTCCGATCGGTGC
>JBIIQL010000422.1:0-3834 GCA_044342095.1 Pirellulales bacterium | reverse complement strand
AACGGGGAACTCGAAACTGGAGAAAGGGGGGGGCTTCCGGTGGCCAGCGATCCCGCGGGGGATCGGCGCCGCCCAAAAAACCTCCCAGACGTATACTCCGGCCGCAATGGGGACTCCCGCGCCCCGGCCTCGGCCACATCGGCCTTCGCCAATCCGGCAGCGGACATGGTTCCCGCCCACTCGTTTTTGCCTTCCCTTCTTCTTTCTGTCTTCTTCCCCTCAGGGCAACCAGTCACATGTCGGGAATCCCGGGCACGGCCACTTCCACGGATCCGTCAAACATCCCTGCCGCCGGTCGCGATGCGATCCAGGGGGACGGGATCATTCATGAGATCCAGTGGAGCGACGCCCTCCCCTGGTGGCTCCTCTTCCGGGCCGCCGGGGCCGCCTTCTCGTCGGCCGTCATTCTTCTCGCTGCCCTCGGGGCACTCTCCGTGTGGGGAGGCTGGTCGATCGCCGACCGGTTCGGTATTCCGGCCGCGGTGGAAGTCGTGGAGCCGGCCGACCTGGCCGGGAAGGATCCCTCCGCCGGGGGCCAGCCCCAAGCCCAGGCCGGGAGCGGGCTCCCCCTGGCGAATCTCGCGCCCATCGTGGCCTTCGCCCGGCCGTTGCCGCAGCCAGCGGCCGACCTTCTCCGCCTCGTGGCGGTTCCCTTTAATCCAGCGGCCGGACTGAGTCAGATGCTCGGCGCGCTTGCCCGGCTGGGCTGGTTTGTCGCCGTCTGGTCGATTTTCGGCACGGCCATCGCCCGTCATGTCGCCCTCAAACTCGCCGGCGAGGAGGTGCCCGGATTCACTTCCGCGCTGTGGTACGGGAGTCAAAAATGGCTCTCGGCCTTCAACTCGGTGGCCTTCGTCCTCCTCGGGATCGTCGCCCTGAGCCTCCCCGGCGCCCTCCTCGGGCTCCTGATGCGCACCGACATCGGCCTGGCGATCGCAGGCGTCGTTTGGCCGCTGGTTCTCGTCGGTGCGATCGTGCTTGCGATCCTCGCCGTCGGCGTTGTCGCCGGCTGGCCCCTCATGGTTGGGGGTGTCGGGGTGGAACGGGGCGACAGCTTCCAGGCGATCTCGACCGCCTTCTCCTATCTCTACCAGCGTCCCCTTCACTACATCTTCTATCTCCTCGTCGCCCTCGCCGTGGCCCTCCCCGCCCTGGCCGCCGCCGATCTTTTCGCCTCGGCCACGACCAATCTCGCCCTCTGGGCGACGAGCCTCGGCATGGGGCATGCCCGGACGGCCGAGGTCCTCGCCGGCCTGGAAACGGTCGGGCACGGGGGGGGCGGGTCGTTCGGGATCACGGCCCTCGGGTTCTGGTCGCGGGTCGTCGGGGCGATCGTCGGATCGTTCGGATGGGGCTATTTCTGGTCCATTGCCACCGCTGCCTACCTCCTCCTCCGGAGGGACGTCGACGGCACGGAACTCGATGAAGTCGTCGTCGAGGAGCTTCCCGGCGAGGCTGGGTGAACGGTGCCGCCTTGAAGTATGATGGGGAAGTGCGGGGGGAGAGGCGGATTGTCGTGCTGCGCCCCCCTCCCCCGCTTTGGGAGTCACCATGATCATGTCGAGCCGTCCGGTTGCCGCTGCGTGTCGCCTCTTTTGGGCCGTTGTGCCCGGGCTCCTCGTCCTCCTGCCGGGTGCGTGGGCTGCCGCCGCCGAGGCTCCGGTCGACGGGCCGGTCAGCTACCACAAGCAGATCCGACCCCTCTTCCAGGCCACGTGCCAGGGCTGCCACCAGCCGGCCAAGGCCCAGGGGGCCTACGTGATGACCGACGTCGCCCGGATGCTCGCCGCCGGGGATTCCGGGATGGCGGGGATCGTTCCCTCCAAGCCGGAGGAGAGCCGACTCCTCGAGGTGATCACCCCCGGGCCCGATGGCGTCGCCGAGATGCCCAAGCAAGGGAAGCCGCTGTCGGCGTCTGAAGTGGCGCTCGTGCGCCGCTGGATCAGCGAAGGCGCCCTGGACGACACTCCCCCTTCCGCCGCCCAGCGCGTCGATGCCGAGCATCCCCCCGTCTACTCCCGCCAGCCGGTGATCACCTCGCTCGACGTCTCCCCCGACGGCCGCCTCTTGGCGGTGTCGGGCTTCCATGAAGTCCTCCTCTACGACGTGACCGGAGCCGAGGTTCCCGCCGCGCCCGTCCGCCGTCTCGTCGGCCTCTCCGAGCGGATCCAGCGCGTCCGCTTCTCCCCCGATGGCACGCAGGTGGCGGTCACCGGCGGCAACCCCGGCCGGATGGGGGAAGTACAGATTTGGAGCGTCGCCGACGGGACGCTGCTTCGCTCCCATCCGGTCACTTTCGACACCGTCTTCGGCGGTTCGTGGTCCCCCGATGGCAAGCTGATCGCCTTCGGCTGCACCGACAACTCCGTCCGCGCGATCGACGTCTCCACCGGTGAACAAGTCCTCTATCAGGGCGCCCATGAAGACTGGGCCCTCGACACCGTCTTTGCGCCGAAGGGGGATCATGTCATCTCCGTCGGCCGCGACATGTCGACGAAGCTCACGGAGCTCGCGACGCAGCGGTTCATCGACAACATCACGTCGATCACCCCCGGCGCCCTCCGCGGCGGGCTCTCGGCCCTCGATCGCCATCCGACGCTCGATCAGATCGTCGTCGCCGGTGCCGACGGCACGCCGCGTGTCTACCGCATTCATCGGCACGCCACGCGCGTCATCGGCGACGATGCCAATCTCATCTTCCCCCTCTTTCCGCTGCCGGGGCGGGTGTTCGGCGTCCGCTTCTCCCCCGATGGGAAGCGGGTGGCCGCGGTCTCGAGCCTCGATGGCCACGGCGAACTGGTGATCGCCAGCTACGACTATGACGCCGACGTGCCGAAGCCGGTTCTGGACGTGATGGCAAAGGTGCCTGGAGATGCCAACCGCCAGGGGAGCCAGCGTACGGCCGAGGATTGGAAGACCCTCGACGATTACCGGGCCACCGGCACCCGTGAGATGGCGCGTGTCAGCCTTCCGGAGGCGGGAGCCTATGCCGTCGCCTTCCAGCCCGGCGCCAATGGACAAGCAGCAGCCGTCGTCGTCGGCGGTGCCGATGGGCTCGTGCGCTTCTACGACGCCTCGAGTGGCGCTCCGCTGCGGAGCTTTCCGGTGGCGAAGATCGACCAGGCCGCCGCGGCCCGCGCTTCCCTCCCCCTCCCGTGGCCGATCGAGGCCTCGCTCGAGCCGGAGCTGCCCCCGCCGAGCGTCACCGGGATCACCGTCGAGCCTGCCACGATCAGCCTCGACGGCCCGTTTGCCGTCAGCCAGCTGGTCGTCACCGGTCAGATTGCCGGCGGAGCCTCCATCGACCTGACGCGGAGCGTGCGCATTGAAGGGGCGGGCGAGGCGATCCCGGCCACGAGCCTCGTGACGGTGGGCCCCGGCGGGCTTGTCCGTCCGCTGGCCGATGGTACGGCCACCCTGCGAATCGTTCATGGCGAGCCTGGCAGCCCGGGGCTGTTGATGAAGGAGATCCCTGTCGCGGTCGCGGGCACGAAAGACATCCCCGACGTCGACTTCGTCCGCGACGTCAATCCACTCCTGGCCAAGATGGGCTGCAACCAGGGCACCTGCCACGGGGCAGCAAAGGGGAAGAACGGCTTCAAGCTCTCGCTCCGCGGCTACGATCCCCTCTACGACGTCCGTGCGCTCACCGACGATCACGGCGCCCGGCGCGCCAATCTCGCCAGCCCCGACGACAGCCTCATGCTCCTGAAAGCGTCTGCGGCGGTGCCCCACGCCGGTGGCCAACTCACCCGCCCCGATGATCCTGCGTATCAGGTCGTCCGCCGTTGGATCGAGCAGGGGGCGAAGCTCGACACCGCCACGCCGCGGGTG
>JBIIQL010000421.1:0-3836 GCA_044342095.1 Pirellulales bacterium | reverse complement strand
CTCGTCCTCCTCATGGTCACGGCGTTGGTCGTGCTCGTGTCGGCGCTCGGTATCCTCATCAGCATGGTCGGCTCGTCGCTCGAGCGGAGCCGCGATGTCGCGATCATGCGTGCCCTCGGGGCACGCCGCGGGCATGTCCTGGCGACGGTCCTCATCGAGGCGGTGCTCCTCGCCGTCGGCGGGGGGCTTGTCGGTTGGGTGCTCGGGCATGGAATCGTGGCGGCGATCGGGCCCTGGATCGCCGCGAGTGCGGGGGTGAGGGCCGGATTTTTTTCATCGGCGCCCGAGGCCGAGGCCCTCCTCGTTCCGTTCCTCGTTCTCCTGGCGATCCTCGCGGCCCTGCTCCCCGCCCTTGCCGCTTACCGGACCGATGTCTCCCGGTGGCTCCAGGGCCCCGGCTGAACGCTCCCGGCCCACCGCCACGGGCAACCAAGTGGGGGAAGAAAACGAGCCGGCAGCGGGGAAGCGGATTTCCCCCGGCGTTCCTTGGCCTGCTAAAATCAGGCCATGAAACCCACCTCACCTTCCGCGCGCTTCTCCGGCCTCCTGGTCGCTCTCCTCGCCGTGCTCCTCGCCGGCCGGATGCCAGGCGCGTCAGCCTGCCCGTTCTGTTCGGCCGTATCGCTGACGTTCTCTCAGGAGATCGCACAGAGTCAGGTCGCCGTGATCGCCCGGCTCGTCGAGCCCCCGACCTCGGCGTCGCTGTCGCCCCGGGCCGATGGCCCGCTCCCCAAGGGGCGGTTCGTGGTCGTCGAAGCGCTCAAGGGGAATGAACTGCTCGAGGGGGCGGAACTCCTCGACGTCGACGGCGTCCGCCAGATCGAGACGATCATGCTCGAGGTCAAGCCCGCCGGCACGACCTATCTCCTCATGGCCGTCGAGCCCCCGAAGCTCGTCTGGTCGAGCCCGATCCCGGTCAGCGAGCGCGGGATCGACTATCTCAAGAAACTCGCCGACCTCCCGGCCAAGGGGGCCGATCGGCTGGCGTTCTTCCAAAAATATCTCGAGGATGGCGACGACACCCTGGCGCGCGACGCCTACGACGAGTTTGCGGTCGCCCCGTATGACGATGTCCGCGGCCTCGAGAGCCGGATGGACCCGACGCAACTGCTCGCCTGGATCGAGAGTCCGAAAGTGCCCGCCAACCGGCGTCGCCTCTACGCGACGATGCTCGGTGTCTGTGGCACGAAGGCGGATGCCGATCGGATCGGGGCGATCCTCGCTAACACCGATCCCGATCCCGCCAGCGCCGAGGTGCGATCTGGCCTCGACGCCCTCATCGCCTGCTATGTCACCCTCAAGGGGCCCGAGGGTCTCGACATGGTCGATACGCAGTTCCTCGACCGTAAGGGGCGGAACGTCCCCTTCACCGAAACCTACGCAGCCGTGATGGCGCTGCGGTTCCTCGGCGAGGAATCGACGGTGGTGCCGCGGGAGCGCGTCCTCCAGTCGTTGCGGATCCTCCTCGGGGAGCCGAAGCTCGCCGATCTCGTGATCGCCGATCTCGCCCGCTGGGAGGATTGGTCGGTCGTTGACCGGCTCGGCGAACTCTTCGAGAAGGCCGACGCCGACAACCTCTTCGTCCGCGAACCGGTCGTCAACTACCTCAAGGCCTGCCCCGATCCCCACGCCGCCGAGGTGCTTGCGAAGCTCGAGAAACTCGACCCCGAGGCGGTCCGTCGGGCGGCGACGCTGGCTGGATTTGCGGCGGCGCTTTCGACACCGAAGCCGGCCGATGCCGCCGGGATGGCGCCCGAGTCCGACGGTGATCCTGGCGACCCGTCTTCCCAGCCGGGCGGCGAGTCGCCCGCCGTGACGAGCCCTCCGGACGCAAAAGCCTCCGCGGCCGAGGAGGAATTGGCCGCCCGCATCCCCCCGGTGCTCGGCGACGAGGACGCCACGGACGAGACCGGGGCGATCGATCCGGCCAGCGTCGAGGCCGGAAACGAGCCGAAGGCTGCCCCGATGGCGCCCGCTGCGGTGGCCGGCGGATCGCCGCCGGCCGCCAATCCGTGGGTGTCGACCTTGGGGCGGTGGTGTGGCGTGGCCTTCCTCCTGGCGGCAGTCGCGGCGCTGTCGCGGCTGGCGATGCGTTCTTCCGGCGCCGCGTGACCGGGCCGTTGGATCAAGTCCACCCGTTCCGCGCGATCAGTCCCCTGTTCCCTGGGAAGATTCCATGGCTGCCGGTCTGTTCGATACGCCCGAGTCGTCTGACTTAAGTGACCTTCCTCCGATCGACGACGGCTATCGTGCCATCGGAGGGGTGACGATCGCCGCGACCGTTCTCGCGCTCCTCTCTCCCCTGGGCTTCATCGACTGGTGGCTCCTGACGGTGCCCGTGCTGGCGGCCGTCCTCGGGCTCGTCGGCTGGCGTGACATCCTTGCCCGCCCCGACGTCCTCACCGGCAAGTTGCTGGCGATCGGCTCGATGGTTGTCGGCAGCCTCCTGTTCGCCGGCGGGCTGTGGTATCAGGCGACGGTGTATGCCCGCGAACTGCCGCCGGGATTCGAGCGCCTCAACTACGCCGCCCTCCAACCCGGCGAGGGTGAGCCGGCGAACATGATCCCGGAGTCGGCGGTGAAGATGAACGGCCGCGACGTGCTTCTCAAGGGGTACATGTATCCCGGGAAACAGCAACGCGGTATCCGCCAGTTCCTCCTCGTCCGTGATCAAGGTGATTGCTGCTTCGGTGGCGATCCGAAGATCACCGACCGGGTGCTCGTGCAGATGGCCGACAAGGAGACGATCGAGTACACGCCGCGGCTGCGGAAGATCGCCGGCCGGTTCTCGATCCGTCCTGCCGGGGCTGTCGATGTCGACGGCGGGGTGTTCTATCACCTGGAGAATGCCAGTGTCCGCTGACCGCCGCGCCCGCCGGTCGTGGGCTCTCGCTTTGCCGCTGATCACCGCCGCGGTCGGCTGTGCGCCGGCGAAGGCGCCTGTCGCGCCGCCACCTCCGGCCGTCAAGGCGCCAACGACCACAGCGTCCACCGGCGGCGATCCTGTGGAGGGGGCGGGGGCGGCCGAGACGACGGTCCCCGCGACGCCTCAGGCCGTCGTCGGGGCAGATGGGAAGGTGCGGGAGATCACGTTCGACGACCTCAAGCTGCCGCTGGAAAAGGGGGACCCGTTCGATCGCGGTATCCTTCCGCCCGTGGTCGACGCCCTCCAAGGGCAACGGGTGAGGATCCGCGGCTACATCCTCCCCAGCTTCCAGCAGCGCGGGATCACCCAGTTCGTCCTCGTCCGCGACAACATGGAATGCTGCTTCGGCCCCGGGGCGCTCCTCCACGACTGCGTCGTCGTACGGATGCGGCCGGGTAAGTCGGCCGATTTCTCGATTCGCCCCGTGGCCGTGGCGGGATCGTTCCGGATCGAGGAGCTTAAAGGCCCCGACGGCAAGCACTTGGCCGTGTATGCCATCGACGGCGACGCCGTCGAGTAAGCCCTTTCGGGCATCCGTGAACCGCAGGCGGGCGTCTGTTACCATCGCTTTGGCCTTTGATCGGCACGCCCTCCGCGCCCTGCGGTGATCCTCACTGCCCCAACGCCCGCCATGCCCTTCGACCTCTCCTGGTTCTACGACATCCCGACGGCCCGGGCGGCGCTGCTCATGGTGGGGGCGTTCGTCGCCTTCTACTGGGCCGGGGCGGTGATCGTGCGGCCGATTCTGCGGATGTTCGTCCGCCGGGCTCCGGGACTCAACGATCTCATCGGCTACATCCTCTCCTGCTTCTGCGTGTTTTACGGCCTCCTCCTCGGTCTGATCGCCGTCACGGCTTACCAGAACGTCGAGTCGGCCGAGCAGAACGTCACCCGCGAGGCCGCCGCCCTG
>JBIIQL010000420.1:0-3846 GCA_044342095.1 Pirellulales bacterium | reverse complement strand
CCGCCGGGAGGAAAGCGCTGCCGAACGTCCGCGCGGCGGCCACCGGCGGATTGATGACGATGTAGCCGGGGAGGTTTTGGTTCTCCGTGCCGAGGCCATAGAGCGTCCAGGCGCCGAGCGACGGACGGATAAACTGCGCGGTGCCGGTGTGGAGCTGTGCGAAAGCCTGCGGATGGGCCGGCAGATCGGTGGCCATCGAGTTGATCACGCACAGCTTGTCGGCATGCCGGGCGACTTCGTCGAACAGGCTCGACACCCACAGGCCGCTCTGGCCACGCTGGCTGAACTTCCACCGCGGCGCGACGAGTGCCGCCCGTCCCCCGCGCCGGTTTCCCGGCGGCGCGTCCTTCCCGGCGTCGGCGACGAGCTTTGGCTTGTGGTCGAAGGTGTCGACGTGCGACGGCCCCCCCTGCATGCAGAGGAAGATCACCCGTTTCGCCCGCGCGGCGAAGTGCGGGGGCTTCGGCGTCAGCGGCCCGGCAGCCGTCGCGTCCCCGGCCAGCGCGAGCTGGGAGTGTTCCGCGGCCAGCGCGGAAAAGGCAACGAATCCGAAGCCGTTGGCGGCGTGGGTGAGGAACGCCCGCCGCGGTCCGGAGATGACTGTTCGATCGGCGCTCGTCATCGGTGTCTCCTTCAATGAACGTGGCGGAATTCCGCCGTCGCGAACAACGCCTGACAGTAGGCGACGAGCCCGAGGTCCTCGGCCTCCGGCCCTCCGGCAGATCGCTCGAGCCCCGCCTCGCGGGCGTCGCCCCGGAAAGCCTCGATCGCGGCGATATCCGCGGGACCGGGTCGGCGGCCGAGCGCCATCTCGAAAGCCCGGCCGTAGCGCTCGTCGGGGTCTCCCGTCAGGTCCGCCACCCGCGCGGCGAACGAGCGGGCAAGCGACACGACCTCGGGGTTATTGAGGAGGAACAGGCCCTGCGACGGCACGTTGGTCGCGTCGCGACGGCCGCTGACGAGTGAGGCATCGGGAAAGTCGAAAGCGGCGAGGAACTCCGGCAACTGGTCGCGCACGATCGGGAGATAGATCGACCGGCAGAAATCCGGCTCGCGGCGGAGCGAGGCGACGAGCCGGGCCATCCCCTGCCGATCCTCACGAATGCGGGCGACCGGCGAGCCGGGCACGGGGGAGAGGTCAAGTCTTCCAGCCACGGCGAGCATCGCATCGCGGATCGCCTCCGCGTCGAGTCGCCGCTGATCCATCCGCCAGCGGAGCCGGTTGTCGGGATCGACGGCGAAGCTCGATTCGTCGTGCACGGCGGCGAGTCGGTAGGCCCGGCTCGTCACGATCCGGCGGACGAGCTTCTTCACCGACCACCCATCCTCCATGAACATGACGGCGAGGTGGTCGAGGAGTTCAGGATGGCTCGGCGCCATTCCCATGATGCCGAAATTGTCGGGTGTCGAGACGATCCCTTCGCCCATCAGCTTGAGCCAGACACGGTTGGCCATCACCCGGGCGGTGAGCGGGTTGTCGCGGGAGGCGATCCAGAAAGCGAGGTCGAGCCGCCCGCTCCCGACGGCGATCTTCGTCGGCTCGTCGGGCGCACAGAGCACCTCCACGAGCCCGCGCGGCACGGTCTCCCCCGGCTGATCCACCTCGCCGCGCGCCAAGAGCGGGCTGTCGACCGGCTGTGGGCGGTCGAGGACACCCATGACGAGCGACCGCGGGCTGCCGTCCTCACGAAACTGATCGAGGTCGGAGCGGGCCGCCGCCAGTTGGGCGCGGGCGCCCTGCACGCGGAGGAACGTCGCCGCCCCGTTCTGCTCCTTCCCTTCGCGACGGGCTGCCTCCGCCTCCCGCATCGCCGCTTCGGCATTCGCGGTGAAATCGCGCACCTGCCGCCCGAGCCGGGCAAGATCGTCGGCCGGGAGCGGCGCGACGGCCGCTGGCAGCCCGGCCTCAGGTGGCAGTTCGATGAGCGTCGACGGATGGACGTTTTGCAGCTGCACTCCCGTGCCGTAGAGCGTCTCGGTGCTCAGGAAGATGCCGGCCAGCGCGTGGTAGTCGCGCTGCGTGACGGGGTCGAAGGCGTGGTCGTGGCAGCGGGCGCAGGCGAGCGTGAGCCCGAGCATCGACTGCGACACGACGTCGATCTGCTCGTCGACGACGTCCATCTGGAATTGCCTGCGGTCGCGTTCGTTGAGCCCCTTGGGCCCGAGCGCGAGGAATCCGGTGGCGACGATCTTCCGCGCCTGATCGGCCGGCCCCGCGTGCCGGAGCAGGTCGCCGGCGATCTGGGCCTTGAGGAAGTCGTCGTAGGGCATGTCGTCGTTGAAGGCCGCGATCACCCAGTCGCGGTAGCGCCAGGCATGGGGATAGGGAAGATTCGTCTCCTTGCCGCTCGATTCGGCGTAGCGGGCGACGTCGAGCCAGTGTCGGGCCTGACGCTCGCCGAAGCGCGGCGACGCGAGCAGCCTGTCGACCACCCGCTCGAATGCCCC
The DNA here is from genome assembly GCA_044342095.1 of Pirellulales bacterium. Lineage (GTDB taxonomy): Bacteria > Planctomycetota > Planctomycetia > Pirellulales > UBA1268 > QWOP01. The sequence goes on along the minus strand of JBIIQL010000420.1, from coordinate 1,398 downwards.
GGGCGACGTGTCCTCGTGGAAGTCGTCGATCTCCTCGGTCGTCGGCGGCAGCCCCGTGAGGTCGAACGTCACCCGGCGAAGGAGCGCCTCCCGGTCGGCGTCGGCCACCGGCTTCACGCCGGCCTGCTCCATCTCCGCGAGGAGGAAGCGGTCGATGTCGCCCGCTGGCCAATCGGCGTCGGCAACCCCCGGAACAGTCGGCGCCGCCGGTTTTTGAAACGCCCAGTGGCGGCGGCCGGCGTCGAGATCGGCCTGCCAAGAGTCGGCTCGGGCCGCGGGCGTCTCGGCCGCGGCGTCGCGGGCCACTGTCAGGACGACCGCAGCCGCCAGGAGCACCTGCACCAATGCCAACCGGCGCCTGTGTGTCATCCGAAGGCCCTCAGGAAAATCCATTCAAATCATCTAAGCAAACAAACGGTCAGGCTACGGAAAGGTTGCCGCGGTACCCCCGACCTGCCCCCCGGGCCGAACGTCGAAGGGGATACCGGCCGGAACCGGAACCGCTTGATCCCCTTGGGATAGCAAGGCTTCCGTCGCTCCGGATCACGAAGGTATGCCGCACGGGACAGAAAAGTGTTAGCACGCTCCCCCAAGCACTCCCGATTCGGCCCGATGCCTCGGTGGCACCGGGCACGCCCTTGAACACTGAACGCATGAACACTATCCTCCACCCATGGGATTGGAATGGAGGCGCAGTGGCCGGCTCTGCGAGCAAGCGACCTGTTTGCCCATCAAGAAGCTCTCGAGGGAGAACTCGGCTCATGAGCACCGCGTACGTGGTTCGCACCGGCTGCACGGACTACGACCTTCGCCTCGTCGGTCCTTTCGCAAGCAAGGCTCTCGCCCACCGCTCGCCCTTCTCCAAGCTCCCCGGCGCCACGATCGTGGCGCTCCTGCCAGCGGATGCGCTGCTTCCAGACGGCATCAACACGAAAGATCCACGCCCCTACTGTCTGCAGTGTGGGAGCCGCGATGTGGAGACGGTCGAATGGGTGCGCTGGATGGCTGACGGATCGGTGTTCGTCGACGGCGGCGCAAGCCCGATCGACGACACCTACTGCCCCGAGTGTCGCGATAACGACCTCGGAGTCACGTTCGATCCCCACGAAGTTCAGTCGCCGCGGAGCAAGCAGCGGGCCTGACGCCCCGCGCCACGACGGCCACCGACGATCGGGCTACCCATCGTTCACGCCAGAGCGGTCGTGGCCAGACACACAGCGTCGATGAAGCGAATGATCAACTTGCTCCTTGGGCCAATGATGTGTAGAGTGTCACACAAGGAACTACACATGGCCACCAATCTTGCAATCGATCCGACGCTTCTGGAGCGGGCTCTCCGCGTGAGCGGTGAACGCACGAAGAAGGCCACCGTGACCAAAGCCCTGCAGGAGTTCATTG
>JBIIQL010000418.1:0-3848 GCA_044342095.1 Pirellulales bacterium | reverse complement strand
CCGCTTCCAGGAGTGAACCGTGACGACTCTCCCTGCCGACGTGGCCGCCGAACTCGAGGCCCCGTTCCCGATCAACGAGGAAGCGCGTCGTCGGTTCCGCGAACAGGGCTACCTGAAGATCCCCGGTGTGCTCTCCGCCGGAACGCTGGCGTGGATCGACGGCACGATCAGCCGGCTCGTCGCGACCAACAACCCACTCGCCGGCGTGCCGATGGAGTCGCGCGATACCTACGGCAAGGCGTTCATCCAGGTCTTCAATCTGTGGTTGAAGTCCGACGAAGCCCGGGCCGTGAGCACCTCGCGCCGACTGGCCGGCATCGCCACCGCCCTCCTCGGCACGGCAGGGGTGCGGCTGTGGCACGACCAGGCACTCTTCAAGGAGCCCGGTGGCGGATTCACGCCGTGGCATGCGGATCAACAGTACTGGCCGATGACCTCGGGCCTGTGCGTCACGGCCTGGATCCCGCTCCACGCCGTGCCGCTCGAGCGTGGGCCGCTGTCGTTCGCCCCTGGCACCCATCTCAAACGCATCGGCCGCGACCTCGCCATCTCGGATGATTCGGAGCGCCAGATCAAGGAGGCAATCGCCGCCGAGGGGATCACCGAGGTGATCGAGCCGTATGCCGCCGGCGAGGTCTCCTTCCATCTCGGCTGGACGCTCCACCGCGCCGGACCGAACACCACCACCGAGGCCCGGCGGGTGCACACGGTGATCTACATGGACGAGGCGATGCGGCTGGCGCCGCCGAAGAACACCTGGCAGGAGGCCGACCACCGCGCCTGGACACCGTCGACGCAGGTCGGCGAGGTGATGGCCGATCCGCTCAACCCCGTGCTCTTTTCCGCCTGAGCACGCGGGCTTCCGGCGCCGGAATGCGGTACGATCAGGGCGTCAGCGGCACCTCAAGGAACCACGCGCCCATGGGGCTGGACGGACTCCTCGCACTCTTCGGCCTCGGCCCCAAGAAACCGGCGGCAATCCCGGCATCCCTCCCGAAGGGTGCCGCGCGCGGGGCGGGTCCGGCTGCCCCGACAGCCGAGGACAAGGCCGCTGAAAAGGCACGGCTCAAGATCCGCGCCACCAGGCTCCGCTCGAAGGTCGACATCTGGAAGCGCTTCGAGAAGCTCCACAGCAGCATCTCAGGGACGATGTCGAGCTTCTACAAGGCGCGCGAGCGGGCGTCCGGGAAGATCGTCGGCCTCAAAGTGCTCGACCCGAAGAAATGCGCCCCGATCGAGGGGCGTTACAAGGGGCTCAACAAGCCCCCCGAGGGTGAGATCGGTGAGCAGATCCTCGGCCAGAACATCGTCAAAACGATCGATTGGGGCATTTCCACGGAGGATGCGGCGTTCATCGTCGAGGAGTTCATCGAAGGGCCGCTGCTCCACGCGATCATCTCGAAGAAGGAACTGCTCCCGCCGCGTCAGCGGCTCGATCTGGTGCGGCAGGCTGCGACGGCGCTCGAGTGCGTCCATCGGGCAGGGTTCGTCCACCGGGACATCTGCCCACGCAATTTCATCCTCGACCCCGACGGCCGACTCGTGCTCTTCGACTTCGGGCTGACGGTGCCCGATCGGCCGGTGTTTCTCCAGCCGGGCAATCGGATCGGCACCCCCAACTACATGGCGCCGGAGGTCGTGCGCCGCCGTCAGGCCGACAAGCGGATCGACATCTTCTCCCTCGGCATCACCGCCTACGAGATCTGCACCCTCACCCTCCCCTGGCCCCGCGGCACCACCGGCCGCACGGCCCTGGCCCACGACACGATCCTCCCCGAGGACATCCGCAACCACTGGCCCGACATCCCCCCCCCGCTGGCCGACGCGATCATGGCTTGCATCGCGGCCGATCCCGACAAGCGGCCGGCGGGCTGCGAGGATTTCCTCGCCCGGATCGCCAAAGTCTCGCTCGACTGAAGGCCCACCCCCCTGAGCCGAGGGGAGAGCAGGACGGCAGGGCCGACCCGAGTACCAGGCGGCCATTTTCGCAGGGAGAAGCCCCCATGGCCGCGGTCGGGCGGGGTGGACTTGATGGGGGGGGCCGACGGTTCTACGCTGGTGGTTTCAACCTGGGCCCCCGCGGCCCATCCCGCCGGTCGCACAGGCTCGCCGTGGCGTGCCGCGGCACCGAACCAAAACACCCGATTTCCTGCCTCTCCAGCCAAGGATTCCCATCATGACCATGGACAAAAGCCTCCGCGTCCGAAAGGGCTCCTCTGCCGCCCGTGGCGTGCTCTCGCGAGCCGAGCGGATCGTGAAGCTCAAGGAGCAGGAGCGCTGGGGCGACGGTCGTAGCCCGCTCGGGCTCCCGAAGGTCCGCGTCTACAAGATGGCGATGAAGAAAAAGAAGAAGGCCAAGGAAGAGGGCGCTGACGCCGCCGCTGGCAAGGCACCGGCCGGGAAGGGCGCTGCCGGCGCCAAGAAGAAGTGATCGGGCCGGCTGGCGGCTTCGGCCGCCGGCACGCTCCGGCCTGACAGATCAGGCCCGGTACGATCGCTGCGAAGCATGCTGCCCGCCGTCGCGGTTTACCCGCGACGGCGGTGCTGTTTCCACCCGGCCCGAGTGTCAACCGGTGGCCCGTAGGCTCGCCAGCACGCGCTCGGCGGCCGCCTGCCCGGAGGCGATGACCTGCGGAATGCCGACCCCCTCGTAGGCCGCGCCTGCGAGGGCGAGCCCGGGGAGGGTGTCGAGGCGACGTGTCAGCCGCTCGAGCCGATCGAGGTGCCCGAGGTGATACTGCGGCATCGCCGCGGGCCAACGGGCGATCTCGACGAGCTTCGGGGCACCCGAGGCCCCGACGATCGCGGCGAGTTCTTCCCGGGCGAGGGCCACGAGTTGGTCGTCGTCGAGAAGATTCCGCTCCGGGTCGAGCGCCCCGCCCAGGAACACCCGGAGGAGCACATGGCCTTCGGGAGCACGACGGGGAAACTTCGACGTCGAGAAGCTCACGGCCAGGCTCCGCCGACCCTCGATCCGCGGCACGACGACCCCGGCAGCGTCGAGGGGATGAGCCACCTGTTCCCGGGCATAACCAAGCACGACGACGGACGAACCGGCGTAGTCGATGCCGGCGAGGTCGGCAGCGAGGGTGGCGTCGGCCGTCGCCATCACGCCGGCGGCGATCGGCGCCCGCAGCGCGAGGACGACGCCTTCGGCCTCGATCGACTCGCTTCCCGCGACCGCTCGATCGAGCGACACGCGCCACGCCCCACCCGGACGGCGCTCGAGCCCCGTGACGGCGGCCCGGCGGCGTTCGACGCCGGCCACTTCGAGCCGCTCGGCGAGCCGCTCCGGCAGCGTGCCCATCCCTGAGGCGAGCGTGACGAACTGGCCGTATCGGGCCCCTTCCGCCCGGTGGGCTGTGCCGAGATCGCCGAGCCGGGCCTCTTCCGCGGCCGAGAGGCTGCCATGCTCCTGCTCCATGCGGAGAAACTCCGGACAGGCCGCGGCCATGCTGAGGCGGGCCGGATCGGCGGTCCAGATGCCGGCCACGAGCGGCTGCACGAGGCGATCGAAGGCTTCGCGGCCGAGTCGGCGGATGGCGAACGACTCGAGCGATTCATCGCCGCGTTCCCTCGGCCCGGTCGGCTTCGGGGGAACGTGGCGTTCCGCCAGAAGCCTTGCCTTCCCCTCGGCGGAGAGGATTTCCGTCGCCTCGATCCCCGCCGCAAGCCCGGGGGCAAGGAGGCGGAATCCGCTCGGCACCGGAAAGGTGCGCCCCGCCCGGAAGACGAGCGCCCGCCGCGCCGGCTCGAAGACACTGATCAACTCGTCGGAGAGCCCGAGGCGGTCGACGAGGGCCATCCCCTCGGGACGGGCCGCGATGAAGTTATCGGCACTGCGTTCG
>JBIIQL010000419.1:0-3848 GCA_044342095.1 Pirellulales bacterium | reverse complement strand
GTCTTGCTCGCCCGGTCGGGACGGTCGGCCGACATCCGCTGGCCGTTGGGGAGGACGACCTCGTCGGCACCGACGAGCTTCACGCCGCGGCCGACAAGCTCGATGCCGAGGTCGTCGTCGGTCGCCCGGACGCACTGGTAGTCGGGGGTGAAGTACCAGCGCTGGAGGGCGTTGGTGGCGACGCCGGAGTTGGCGTTGAGATCGACCCACGACTTCATGTTCCGGGCCGGGACGCGCTCGAGGCCGATGCCGATGAGCTTCATCCGGTAGTCAGCCTCGACCATCACCTGGGCGAAGTGCGTCGTGGGGCTGACGCCGTCGACGCGGACGTCCTGCGGTCCGAGGGCCTGCGACATCCCCATCACGAGCTCTTCGGGGCTGGCCTTGGGGTTGATGCGGCCGACGCTCTTGATGAACGCCTGGAGTTGGGCGAGCCCTTCCTGACGCGGATCGATCGAGCAGCCGATCGTGGCGCTCGTCGGCTCGCCCGGCTCGAAGACGCGGATCGCGGCGACGAGATCCTCGAGGAGGACCGTCGGGCTGCCCGACTCGATGCCGACGACGCGGCCGGTGGCGTCGGTGATCCAGCCCTCGGCCGGGCCGGCGATGACGACTTCACCCGGCTTGCCATCCTCGGACGGATAGACGAACACGTACTGGACGCGGGTCAGGCCGGCGAGCCGGGCGACATCGTCGGCGACGTCGCGCCCCTCGGCCGCGGCCCGGGCCACTTCGGCCTCCAGCCGCGACAGCGCCACCTTGCGGAACGTCGAACGCTTGCGGATGTCGCCGGGAAGTTCGGCGTAGGCCGCGACGCGACGCTGACGCGAGAGCCCCGCATCGGGGACGAAGTGCGTCCGAAGCACGCCCTGGGCGTCGATGACGACACCGGCGGCGCCCGCGGCACTGCCAAGACCGCCACCGCCCATACCGCCCATACCACCGCCACCCATGCCGCCGCCGCCCATGCCACCCATGCCACCACCGCCCATGCCGCCACCACCCATGCCACCGCCACCCATGCCACCGCCCATGCCACCACCCATGCCGCCGCCGCCCATACCGCCGCCACCGATGCCACCTTGGGCATGGGCGAATCCGGTGGGCGCGACCGCCACGGCGAGGGCCACGATCGCCGTCGACAACAGCGAGGCGAAACGGTGCACGAGGGTCATCCGGTCAGCGAGGGGCTTGAACATGGGCGTACCCGCGAAAGAGGAACGGTCTGCCGACGCTTGATTCCCGCAGGGCTCCGGAAAGGGGAACCCTCTTGGCAGGGTAGCCCCGGCGGAGGCTGACGGCAATCGAGCGGCCGACGTGCAGGGAGCCTCCGCGTCAGCGGATCGGCCCCGGCGTCTCTCCTCTCTTCGGCCCGGAGACGACAGCGGCTTTGAGGGGCTTGGGGGGAAAGGGGGGCGATTCGCCGGTTTTCTCGCGACCTCTGGCACCGGGAAGGGGTCGTGCCGGTTGTGGGGGCGACGCGGCCGCGAGGGCTGCGGGAGCAGGGGCCTTCTTCAACCTTGCCCGGCCAGCCGACCTGCTCGAGCCGGCAAACGTCAGCCGGCCCGGGCCGGCGACCCCTTGCCGGCGAAGCGACGCCCATCCCCACGGCCGGCATCGTCGCGGCTGCGGCTGCCCCCGGTGCGGGGGATCGAAATCCCCGCCCGGATCGAGCCGGGGCCGAGGAGCCCCGAGACCTCCGCCTGGAATTGAGGCGTCCAGGCGACGGCGTGGCGATCGGCCTCCATGAGGACGCGGCGGCCGTCGGCGAGATCGAGCACCAGCCGCAGCGGCACGCTCCCCGGATGGCGGCGGAGGATCTCCGCGAGCCGGTCGAGCGTGGTGGCGTCGTGCCCGGGCTCGGCGAAACGGAGCGTGACGTGCTTGACCGGCTTCTGCCAGGCGTCGGCGAGGGGCACGATCTCGTTGACGATCAAGTTCGTCTCCTCGCTCCCCGCCCGGCGGTCGATCGAACCGACGACGAGGATCACCGCATCGGCCTGGATGGCCTCACCGCAGCGGGCATAGTCCTCGGGCCAGCAGATCGAGCGGACGATGCCGTCCATGTCCTCGAGGTCGAACATCCCGTAGCGGGTGTGGGTCGAGCCGGGGCGCGGCTGCTTGGTGTTGGAGAGCTTGATGGCAGCCACCATCCCGCCGATGACTACCTCCCCCTTGGGGGGCACCGCGGCGAGGTCGGCGGTGCCGTGGGTACAGATCGCGGCGAGGAGATCGGAATACTCCGCCAGCGGATGGCTGTGGACGTAATAGCCGAGCACCTCCTTCTCATACGACCGCATCTCCTTGTCGGAGAGGGGTGGCACTTCCGGCAGCCCCGGCGGCGGGGCGGTGGGAGTGGCGACGGCCGGCGCTTCGTCGAAGGCGTCGAAGAGGTTTTTCTGGCCGCTCTTGCGATCGGCGGCGCGCGAGGCGCCGGCGGCGAGCGCCTTCTCAATCCCGGCCAGGAGCGCGGCCCGCTTCGCCCCCATGGAGCGATCGGGGCAGAGCGAGTCGAGGGCCCCGGCCTTGGCGAGGCTCTCGACGGCCGTCTTGTTGACCACGCTCGAGTCGAGCCGGCCGCAGAAGTCGTCGAGGTCGCGGTAGGGGCCGGCCTTCTTCCGTTCGGCGTCGATCGCGGCCGAGGCTTGGCCACCGCAGCCCTTGATCGCGGAGAGACCGAAGAAGATCCGGCCGTCGGCGACGGTGAAGTCGGCGGCGGACTGGTTCACATCGGGGGGGGCGACGTCGATCCCCATCCGCCGGCAGTCCTCGATGTGCTCGACCAGCGCGTCCTTCTTCTTGAAGTTGCGGCCGGTGATGTCGCCGGAGAGGAGCGCCGCCATGAACTCCACGGCGTGGTGCGTCTTGAGGTAAGCCGTCTGCCAGGCGAGGAGCGCGTAGGCAGTGGAGTGGCTCTTGTTGAAGCCGTAACCGGCGAACTTCTCGATGAGGCCGAACAGCGCCTGCCCTTCGGCCGGCGCGAGCCCCTTCGCCTTCGCCCCGGCGACGAACTTCTCTCGGAAGGCGGCGATGATCTCGAGCTTCTTCTTGCTGATCGCCTTGATGCAGGTGTAGGCGCTGGAGAGCTCGATGCCACCGAGGCGCTCGAGGATTCGCATCACCTGTTCCTGATAGACCATCACGCCGTGCGTTTCTTCGAGCACCTCCTTCATCACCGGATGGGCGTACTCGGCCGGCTTGCGGCCGTGCTTGACGGCGACGTAGTCGTCGACCATGCCCCCCTCGAGCGGACCTGGGCGGTAGAGGGCGTTGACGGCGACGATGTCGCGGAAGTGGTCGGGCTTCATCCGCTGGAGGAGATCGCGGATGCCGCCGCTCTCGAGCTGGAAGATCCCCTTCGTCTCGCCCCGACACAACAGGTCGAACGTCGGCTGGTCTTCGAGCGGGAAGGCGAGCGGATCGGGGCGATTGCCGGTCGTCTCGGCGATGATGTCGATCGTCTTGGCGACGACGGTGAGGTAGCGGAGGCCGAGGAAGTCCATCTTCATCAGGCCGGCGCGCTCGACATCCCCCATCGCCCACTGGGTGATGACTTCCTCCTTCCCCGTCACCCGCTGGAGCGGGACATACTCGACGAGGGGGCGATCGGCGATCACGACCGCCGCGGCATGCGTGCCGACGTTACGGGCGAGCCCTTCGATCCGACCGGCGAGATCGACAAGCTCCCGCACCTCGCCGTCGGATTCACACGCGGCGGCGAGCTGGCTTCCCGGCGCCGAGGCCTCCTCGATCGAGATCCCGAGCTGGTCGGGGACGAGGGCGACGATCGAATCGACCCGCGGGATCGCCAGCCCCATCGCCCGGCCGACGTCGCGGATCGCGGCCCG
>JBIIQL010000417.1:0-3851 GCA_044342095.1 Pirellulales bacterium | reverse complement strand
GCTCACGATCGGGGGCCTGGTGATCGCTGGTTCACGATCGGGTGATGGCTCTTGCCGCTGCCAGATCGCTTGAGCCTCCGACACCGGTCGATTCCATTCTCCGCGGGCCCGGCGATCGACAGGTCGCCGGGCCCGCACGCTTTCCCAGCCTGGTTTTCTGCGCCGCGGGCCTCCGATCCTTCCCGATCCTTCCCAATTCCTGCGGAGCCTCTCCGGTGATCGATCACGACACCTCCCTCCTCCTCGGGCGCCTCGTCCTCGGCCGCGGCGTCGCCTCGCTGGCAACGCTCCACGACGGCAGGCCTTTTGCCTCGATGATCCCCTATGCCGTCCTCGTCACCGGCAGGGATCCGCAGGCCGACGACGAGGGAGATCGTGACGCGGGCAGCGTCGTGCTCGTCAGCCATGTCAGCCGGCTCTCGGCCCACACCCGCGACATGCTCGCCACCCCCGAGGTCTGCCTCCTCGTCACGGCTCCGGAATCGACCGATCCCTCCGGCCCTCCACCCCAGGCGTTGCCGAGGGTGTCACTCCCGGCCCACGCCACCTTCATCGATCCGGCGCACCCGGCCCACGAAGCCCTCAAGCAGGCCTATCTGGGGCGCTTTCCCCATGCCGCAGACTGGTTTCAACTCGGCGATTTCTCGATCGTTGTCTTCGAGCCGACCTCCGCCCGATTCATCGCCGGGTTCGCCCGCGCGATGACCCTCTCGCCGCAGCAACTCCACGCCGCCGTTGCCGCCGCCGCCGCCGAGCGTTGAGCCCGCTCCTGGCACTTTCATCGACGCCTTCGCGCCCCCCCTCTCCGCCCGACTGCGACGGCGTCTCGCTCCCGCGACGGACGTTTGCCACCAGAAGCCTGCGCTTGCCATCCCAAGCTTTCGCTTGGCGACGGCGGTGTCTCCGCCCCTCTTGGCAACGAAAATGAACGACCGTATAGTAGGATACCGATGTTTATGCAGGCCGTATGGCCAGGCTCCCTCTCCCCGACGTCGAGGCACCCGTGACGATCCGCAGGAAAACGTCCCAGACAGCCCCTTCCGCGAACTCCAAGTCGGCTGCCCCCGGCAAGCCGACCTCCCGGAAGCCGGCCGGCGGAAAGCGAAGCCCGGCCAAAGCGTCGGCCTCCCGCGGCGACGGTTCTCCGGGGCCCCTCGGCCTCTCGTCACCCGCGATCTCACACGGCGCTGCCATCCTCGGCGTGGGAGGGGATGTCGTGGCCGATCAGGGCGCCGACACGCCGACCGAGCGGCAACTCGAGATCTACGCCTTCATCCGCGACAAGATTCAAAACCGTGGCTACGGCCCGACGGTCCGCGAGATCGGTCAGGCGTTCGATATCCGCTCCCCGAATGGCGTCGTTTGCCATCTCAAGGCGCTCGAGCGCAAGGGGCTGATCAGCCGGGGCAAGAACATGTCGCGGGCGATCGAGCTCACCACCGAGCCGGCCCATCTCCGCGGCCTGCCGATGGCGGGCTGGGTGGCGGCGGGCACGCTCCGGACCGCGGACGAACAGCAGGAGCGGATCGACTTCGAGGAGCTCTTCGACAAGGACGATCACTTCGTCCTCAAGGTGATGGGCGACTCGATGGTCGAGGCCCAGATCGCTGATGGCGACTGGGTGGTGATCCGCCGCCGCCACACGGCACACGCCGGCGACATTGTCGTCGCCCAGACCGAGGATGGCGAGGCAACGCTCAAGCAGTGGTTCCCGGAGCGCGACCGGATCCGCCTTCAGCCGGCCAACTCGTCGATGAAGCCGATCTACGTCCGCAATGCCCGCGTCCTCGGCATCCTCGTCGGGGTGGTGCGGAAGACCGGCTGAGCGAACAGAATCGAGCGGGCTTTGGCCCGTTCCGATTCCGAGAGCCTCGCCTCACGCGGCGGCGTCTGTCGGCCCCCCGACGGCCGTCGGCGTCTGGCCGGCGGCCTGCTGGGCGTCGGCCAATTGGTGGAGCTTGTTGTAGAGCGTCTTCAGGCTGATCCCGAGTTCCTCGGCCGTCCGCGGCTTGTTGCCCTGATTTCGTTCGAGCGCCTCGACGATCGCCTGCATCTCCATCTCCCGGAGGCTGACCGGCTTCGACTCCCGCGCCGCCGGGGTTGGCCCAGCCAGCGGCGTTGGCCCACCGGGAGCGGCTGCCATCGCCGCCAGGAACGCCGGGGCGGTCGTCGCGGCCTGGGCCAATGCCGCCGAGATCGCTTCGCCCCCAGGGGCTTCGGTCGCCACGATCGGCGCCGCCGCCACCGGCAGCGGCCGGGGCTTGGTGGCCCCGAGTCGGGCTGGGAGGTACTCGATCGTCAGTGGCAAGCCATCACAAAGCACCAGCGCGTGCTCGATGCAGTTGGCCAATTCACGGACATTCCCGGGCCACACATGCCCCTGGAGCACCGCGAGCGCTTCCGGCTCGATCACGAGGGCGCCGGGGGGCGTTTGCGGCCGCGCATCGCGGACGAAGTGATCGACGAGCGCCGGGATGTCGTCGAGCCGATCACGGAGCGGCGGGATCGCCACCTCGAAGGTGTTGATACGGAAAAGGAGATCCTCGCGGAACGTCCCGGCCGCCACCATCTCCTCGAGGGAGCGGTGCGTGGCGCAGACCACGCGGACATCGACGGTGATGGGGTGGTTGTCGCCTACACGGCGGATCTCGCCGCTCTCCAGAGCCCGCAGGAGCCGGGGCTGGAGCGCCTTGGGGAGCTCGCCAATCTCGTCGAGGAACAGCGTGCCCCCGTCTGCCACCTCGAACAGGCCGGCGCGGTGTTCCTCGGCGCCGGTGAACGCCCCCTTGCGGTGGCCGAACAGCTCACTTTCCACCAAATGCTCCGGGAGCGCACCGCAGTTGACCGCCACGAGCGGCCCCGTGGCCCGGGGGCTGCCGTCGTGGATCGCCCGGGCGACGAGTTCCTTGCCGGTCCCCGTCTCGCCGCGCACCAGGACGCTTGAGTCACTCGCGGCCACCCGGGAGACGAGCCGGCGCACCGCATCGAGCCCGGCCGAACCGCCGACGAGCCGCGACGTCCCCTCCGCGCGGCGCAGCCGCCCTTCGAGCGCCCGGAGGCGGAGCGTCAGTTCCCGCTTCTTTCGCACCCGCTCGAGAACCGCCTGGATCTCGGCGAGTTTGCACGGCTTGGTGAGGTAGTCGAACACCCCCTGACGGACCGCCGCCACCGCCGATTCCAGCGACGACTTCCCGGTGATGATCACCGTCTCGGTGTCGGGGGCAACGTCACGGACGCGGGCGATGACCTCCATTCCCCCGACGCCAGGCATGTCGAGATCGACGATCACGCAGTCGTAGGCGGTGCGGTCGAGGGCCGCGATCGCGGTCCGACCGTCCGGGCAGACCGTCGCCTCGTGCCCCAGTCTCGGCAGCTCGATCCGCATCAGTTCCTGGAGCGACATCTCGTCGTCGGCAAACAGGATCCGCATCGGCCTGACAGGCTTCGTCATGTCACTCCTCCGGTTGATTCCTGCTACGCCACGCGCAGGGCGGGATCCTGGTCTCGCGTTGCTCCGTTCCCCACCCGCCGCTGACCCTCGGCGCCGGCCGCCAGCGGGAGCGTGACGCGGAACGTGGCTCCCTTCCCCGGGCCGTCGCTCTCCGCCTCGATCCGCCCGCCGTGGTCGGCGACGATCCGGTGGACGATGGATAGCCCCAGGCCGGTCCCCTGCCCTGACTTGCGCCGCGTGAAGAACGGTTCGAAGAGGTGCTCGAGGACCTCGTCGTCCATCCCGCAGCCATCGTCGGCGAACGTGAGGACGGCCGCCTCGCCGGTGCGGCGCACGGCCACCCGGACATGCCCCGTCGTCTCGATGCAGTCGAGGGCGTTGACCAGGAGGTTGAGCACCA
>JBIIQL010000036.1:0-13222 GCA_044342095.1 Pirellulales bacterium | reverse complement strand
GGGCGTCGTCTGCACCGGCGCGGCGAACGGGCTCGTCGCCGGGCCGGCCGGCCCCGGAGCGACGTTGGTCCCCGGGACCCATGCCGACGGAGCGGCGGCGGCAGGTGCCACGACGGCCGGCTGCGTGTAGGCAGGCTGGGCATAGGACGGTTGTGCATAGGCCGGCTGCGTGTATCCCTGCTGGGGCTGCATTTGCACGTACTTCGTCGAGTAGACCGCACGGTACTGGGTGACCGGAACGTTGACAGGTTGCTGGACGTAGTTCGTCACTTGCTCCATGCAATCGCGCGGACAGCCGGTGCAGGGATCGATCTCGCACGAGGGCTTGTAGCTCGTCACCGGCACCGAGCGATATTCGGTCCGGTACGTCGTCTCGGGGACGTAGCTCACCTGCTGGACGGGAACGGTGACCGGGGGCGGGGGGGCAATGGGCACCGGTGCCATCACCGGTGCCATGGCCGGCGCCGCCACCGGAGCGACGACCGGCGCCACGGCGTAGGCCTGAGGGGCCTTGTAGAAGCAGGATTGGAAGCCGGCGCACAGATTCGTGAGACAACACTGCGCCATGCCGACGCGTGGTCCTGCCACCATGAACACTCCCGCCAGATTCAGCGTCACGACCAATCGCCGCACGTTCATGACTCGCTCCTCGGAATCGATCCGACCGACCACTTCCTGCCAACCGCCCGCGGTGGAAAGCGGCCTTCTCGGCCGCCATCTCCTCCACGATCCTGTCTAGCGTAGGTTGCCGACGTGGGGGGTTGGGGAAAGTATTTCGTCATCGGAATCATGAATTCCTGTGACTCGAGCCTCAGAATCATCACGACTCGCACAGCCGGAACTTCCCGCCGCAAACCGGCGGTTGCGACGCCCTGCCGAAGACGGTTTTCGCTCGCCCGGACGGCGACGAGAACTCAACGCGGGGCCGCCGCGCGGGATCGCTCAAAGCGGTCGTAGAGCGCGTCGAAGGCCTTGCGCAGATCTCCCCCTCCCTCGACGATCGCGGCGTCGAGATCGGCGGGCAGAATCGTCGTTCCGAACCACTCCGCGTGGTCGGGGAGCTGGCGAACCAGCACATCGAGCAATTCCCGACTTCCGCGGCAGCTCACGAGCGTGGGCAATGCCGTCGGGCCGTGGGACGTCACCAAAAGTCCGATGCCGAGACCTCTGGCCATCCACCTCGCCAGAGTCCGCCCCGCAGTCCCGAGGAGTTCCCAGCTATCGATGCAGGCCAGCCCGCCTCGCGGGGTGGACCGGAGCGATCGGAGGACGGCAAGCCCGTCACGCCGGCTCCGCAGTCTGGCCCTCACCACCGGTCGCGATTGAGAAGCGACGGATTGTGAAAGATGGAACAGGAGAGTCGACTTCCCAGTGCCGTGCGGACCTTCGATCGCACCCGAGCCACCGATATCGGCGAGCCGTGTGACGAGCGATGGAAGATCGAGGATCATCCCACGACTGTCGCGCGGCATGAGACGGGCCGACGCGACGTATCTCGTCGCGAACGGATTGCGTCGAAGGTGGGAATGGTCGACAGGCATGGCGCGGTGTCGGGTCGAGGGCTCACGGCAGGACCGACGGGGGAACACGTCCGACGGTGAACACGTGCTCCGAGACGTGGTCGCGCCCCGACTCGAAGAACACCCTCAGGCGGACGCACCAGCGGATCTTCACGATCACCCCTTCATACGAGAGCGGGCTCGTCGGAAGCTGAAACGCGAACGTGCCCTCCGGCACGACGCGGTCGAGGGTCTCGGGCGTCGGGAATCGCTCGAAGGAATGCACACCGAGATCCTCCTCCCCCTTCCCTTCCGTGTACCACAGGGCCGACCGCTCGAGCGCCCGCGGCCGCTCGCCATGGAGGCCTTCGATGCAATACTCGACCGTGACCCACTCCCCCGGTTCGTAGCCCCGGCCTGGATGCCCGAAACGGAGTTCTATCCGCGGAAACGACTGGCCCGACACGGCCGGAACATGGTCGTCCCCATAGTCCGCGCCCACGCCATTCATTCGATGGACTCCACGACTTCGGCGGACGACGCCGAACCGACCGCCTTGACCGGCAACACGACCACGGGAAACACACGGGTGAACTCGGGCCAGCGATCGGGCAGGGCCCGGACCACGATCCGCCACTGCACGGCATTGTTTTCGCTGGAGAAAGAATGCATGGCATCGTTCGGGATCTGCACGGCGACACGGGCCTCGAAACTTCCCCCCGGCACCGGTTGCACGCGCTGCCATCGCGACACGGGCACTCTCCGCACCACGAGTCGCTGAGTTCTCGTGTCGGTGCCCTGACGGAAGGTCGCTGTCTCCTCCAATTCGAGCCCGAGATCGATCGATCGGAAAAGATGCGCTCCCCCCTGCCCGAGGCGGACGTCGTACGACATGCCGGGGATGAGCGGGTGATCGGAGATCTCGATGTGCGTCGGTCCTACGGATGTGGAGAGCACAGCAGCCCTGACGAACAACACCACGCCGCCGACACCGACCGCCGCGAACGGCACGAGCAATCCGATCAAGAACCAATCCGTCGTACCGCCGACGAGGTCGGCGCCCACCCCGACGGCGAGCACCACCACCACGGCGTTCCAGAGCAGCGCGAACAGCCCGAAACCGACGAGTGTCCAATTCTCCGGGCTCTCGAGGGGAAGCCGGTACTTGAGGACGATGCCGGGCGAGTTCTCGAGGTTGTCGCACGAGGGTATTCCCGGATGCCCGGACACCGCTGGAGGAGTTCCCGACAGGCCATCGAGGATCACCGCTCTTGAGGCTGCAGCCCGATGTTCCTGCGACTTCCCCCACATCCGCACGATCCGGACGAGCCCAGAACCTCCGAAGGCCAGCAGGGCCACCGGAATGAGGAGCGTCAGCAGCCACATCCACCACTCGTAGCCGCGTTGCAGCACGACCGAGTCTGGATCGGCCGGTGCGTACGTCACCGCCCCAGTGACGAGGAGCAGGCCGAAAACAATTCCAGCACCGAACAGAAGCGCGTAAAAAAGCCCCTCGGCGAACGACCCCCAGACATGGGAATCGGTTCGCCGGTGGCCCCGCTTCTTGGTGAAGAACCGCGGAAATCTCATGGCCGGTCAGTCCGCACGTGCGCCGGCCGGTTGCTCGCTCCGTCCTGCCGAATGCGCCGGCCAGCGAGCCGGGTTTCAGTGGGGATCTTCGCTGGCCGTCCCGGGCAATCCGCTCGCCCCCTGGAGTGTCGCCTGGGGGGAGGACGATTGCGCGGAGCGGTAGAATCCGATTTTCTCAAGGGCCCGATAGACCTCCTCGAGCGTCTTTTCACCGAAATTGGAGATGCCCAGAAGATCGGCACGCTTGCACTTGAGGAGGTCGTGGACTGTGAAGATGCCCTTTTCCTCCAGGCAATTCGTCGTCCGTACCGAGAGGCCGATCTCGGCGGTACTCATGTCGAGTTTCTCCGCCATCTCGTCCGACTGCGTCAAATTTTTATACGGAACGCGTGGCATGGGTTCCCTCCCGTGCGGCGGACCGGGTTCCCGGTCCATGGGCGTCGTGTCCCGGGAATGTCCCGGGAATCGGAACCGTCTGTGACGGGGTACCATCGGGCATCCCTGCTCCGCTCCGCTGGAGCGACCTTTCACGAATCGTCCGGCTCGCTCGGCGAAGGCCCAGGTGTCCCCCAGTCCACCGCTCTGCCAAACCCGATCCATGATCCGATGGCACCGTCTTCCGACGGGGAGGAAATATACTCGGGATCCCGGGATTCCGACTACCTCCCGACAGGCGTCCAGAGCTCCCGTCCCAAACCGCGCATCTCCCCGAGATCCCCCGCTCCCGCGGAATCCACCACGAACGCATGCAACTCGACAGCCTCAATGAGTCGCAGCGTCTGGCGGCCACCCACATGGAAGGCCCGCTGCTGGTTCTTGCCGGCCCCGGCAGCGGCAAGACCCGCGTTGTCACCCACCGGATCGCCCACCTCATCTCCCAGGGCATCCCCGCCCGGAACATCGTCGCTCTCTCGTTCACCAACAAGGCTGCCGACGAGATGCGCCGTCGCGTGACCTCGCTGGTGGGTCCGCAGGCAGTGGAAATGGGGACGTTCCATCGGTTCGCTGCCCGCCTGCTCCGGACCCACGCCAGGATGGTCGGTCTCACGAGCGACTATTCGATCCTCGACACCGACGACTCCGGATCGGTGATGAAGCGGGCGGCGAAGCGTCTCGGCCTGAACCTCACGCACACCCCCATCGACCGCCTTGCGGGCATCATCAGCCGTGCCAAGAACGACCTCCGGACGCCGGAGACCTTCGAACCCCGTTGGGGCCGGCCGGCCGATGAGGTCGCCGTGCGGCTGTGGCCGGTCTACCAACAGATGATGCTCGAGTGCAACGCCGTCGACTTCGACGACCTGCTCGTCCACGTAGCGCGGTTGATCATCGAAAACCCGGAACTGCGGGGCCAACTCGATGCCCGTCACCGCTGGATCCTCGTCGACGAATACCAGGACACCAACGCCGCCCAGTATGCGATCCTCCGCGGCCTGTCGATCGACTTTCCGAATCTCTCGGTGACAGGCGACCCCGATCAAGCGATCTACGGATGGCGTGGAGCGAGCATCCGCAACATCCTGGAGTTCGAGCGTGACTACCCCTCCGCGAGCGTCGTGAAACTCGAACACAATTACCGCAGCACGGCCAACATTCTCGCGACAGCCGACCGCCTCATCGCCCACAATACGCGGAGGAAGCCGAAACGCCTCCTCACCGATGCCGCCAATGGCTCGCCGGTCCGCGTCGTGCTCGATGCGTCGGGACACGAAGAGGCCGAACGGATCGCTGACGAGATCGCCACGTCCGTCACGATGTCGGGGCGCTCCCCGCGGGATTTCGCGATCCTCTTCCGGACCAACGCGCTCTCCCGCTCCCTCGAGGTCGCGCTCCGTTCGCGGGGGGTTCCCTATCAACTCCTCCGCGGCGTCGAGTTCTTCAAACGCCGTGAAATCCGCGATGTCATCGCCTGGCTCCGATTGCTGCGGAATCCGCGGGATGACGAGGCACTCCTCCGGGTCGTCAACGTTCCCGCACGCGGCATCGGCCGGCAATCGCTCGACATCCTCTCGGCGTGGGCGGCCGACCACGCCGTGCCGCTCCTCACCGCCTGTGGACGGGCGAAGTCGGTCCCTGGTCTCTCCGCGCGGGCAGCGACATCGATCGGTCGGTTCGCCGCACTCCAGGCCACGCTCTCCAGGATCGCGTCGAGCGAACCATCGGTGGCGGCGCTCCTCGAAGCGGTGATCGAGCAAACGGGCTATCGCGCCATGCTGGCAGACGATGAGGACGAAGAAGGGGACGACCGCCTGGCGAACGTCGAGGAATTGATCACGGCAGCCAGGCAGGCCGATGCCGCCTACGCCGCTGAGCCGCAGGGGCGTGAGGAGGACGAATCACCGCTCGGCTCCTTCCTCGATACCACGGCCTTGGTGGCGGACACCGACGTCTGGGATCCTGCCGCCGACAGGGTTTCGCTGATGACGTTCCATGCTGCCAAGGGACTCGAGTTCCCGGTCGTCTATCTCGTGGCGATGGAGGACGGCATTCTTCCCCATCAGCGGAGCCTCGATCACCCGGATCAACTTGAGGAGGAACGACGACTGGTGTTCGTGGGGATCACCCGCGGCATGGAACAGGTTCAAGCGAGTTGCGCCCGGATGCGCGACTACCGGGGCACCCGACGGATCGGATGCCCCAGCCTGTTTCTCGCGGAAATGTCGGGGGCTGGGACGGAAGTGTCCGGCGCCGAAGCGCCGGCCGGAAACGCCTTCGGCGGACGACGTCCGACGGCGGATGACGAATCCCAACTCCCCCCAGACTCCTGGGATGAGGATCGGGGCTGGGGGCCCCCCATGCCCGACAAGCGCCCTGCCGCGACCAGAGATGATGGACTCGTGATCGATCTCGATGACGATGCCTCGCCTCCCGAGCGTTCCAGGCCCCCTTCACGACCGCCCCGCACGGCTCCCTCGCTCGAAACAGCCGCCGACCTCGCCCGTAGGACGACCGGCCGTCAGCAGCCCACCCCCGTGGTCCAAGGAGGGCGCGTGAGACATGCCGAATACGGCGAGGGGACGGTCGCCGGCGTCAGCGGCAGCGGCGTTCGGTCGGTCGCCACCGTGATCTTTGACGGGCCCGCCGGAACGCGTCGCTTCATCGTCTCCCACGGTGCCCTCGAGCGACTCGAAGACTGATCGTCCCGATGGACTCCTCAGGCGCACCGGTCGCGCCACCACTGGATCGTTTCCGTGAGTCCGCGATCGAAATCACGGATGGGGTGCCATTCGAGGAGCGACCGTGCGCGGGAAATGTCGAGACCGCGACGCGGCTGACCGTCCGGCTTCGAAGGATCCCAGACGACCCGTCCGCGATAGCCGCAGCCATCCACCACCTTGGCGACGAGGTCACGGATCGCGATCTCCTCACCGCCACCGAGATTGATCGGAATCGGATCATCGATCCGCTCGGCTGCCCTGACAACAGCCTCCGCGGCATCGTCGACATGGAGGAACTCCCGGGTGGCCGACCCGGATCCCCAGCAGACCATCTCGGGCATGCCGGCCAATCGCGCCTCCTCACACTTCCGGATCAAGGAGGGGATGACATGGCTCGTGGTCGGATCGAAATTGTCGCCGGGACCGTAAAGGTTCACCGGCACCACCACCGACGAACTGAGGCCGTATTGCCGGCGGTAGGCGTCGAGCATCACAAACAGCGCCTTCTTGGCGATGCCGTAGGGGGCGTTGGTGACCTCCGGGTAACCGTTCCAGAGATCGTCTTCATGGAAGGGAACGGCACAATCCCGCGGATAGGCGCAGACCGTACCGGTATGAACAAACTTCTCGACACCGGCCCGTCGGGCGTGCTCGACGAGGTGGAGCCCCATGGCCATGTTGGCATAGAAGAAACGCCCTGGAGCCGCCCGGTTCGCCCCGATGCCACCAACCTCGGCGGCCAGATGGATCACCACATCGGGTCTGGCGGTGCGGTAGAGGCGTTCCACAGCCGATTCATCGGTGAGATCGCACGACTCTCGCCGCGGGACGATCACCTGATCGTCGGGAACACCACGAGCGCGGAGAACCCGACAGACAGCCGTTCCCAGGAACCCAGCCCCCCCGGTCAGGACGATCCGTTTCTCTGAGAGGTCCATGCGAAACGTTCGGTCCCCCCGGGATCACCGCCTCCTTCACGACGCCGGCCGGCAGGAAACCCACTCGGCAACGGGGATCACGAAGCCCCGCTCGAAACCGTGCCGGAAGATCGACTGTTCCCATCGCCGGCAGTCGCCTGGGCGGGGGCCTCGTCCACGAAAATCACGCGATCGAACTCGGGGATCAGATCGGAGAGAAACTGCAGCCCGGTTCGACTCCCCTCGCCACGCGGCATGGCCGTTTCGTCGATGATCGCGTAAATCTTGAACACGGATGGGTTGTTGGCCAATTCGATGCGGGCGATCTGCGGCGCGATCCACTTACCCGTCACGGCGTAGGTCCAGAAAATTCTCAGGCTTTCGCCGGGCTTCTTGAACGAACCGGAGAAGGCCTCGGCCGTTGCACCGTCCTGGAGCGTGATCGTCTCACGGTGTTCCTGTTCGGCAATCTCGAATCCGGCACTTGGATAACAGCGATCCGGGGTGTGGCCCGAAGCGTCGCTCGGGGTGGCACAGACCACGAAAACGCCCACCCTGGCACCACTGTCGACGTTTTGGTACTCCCGCGAGATGTGCCCCACCGCCCCAGCGACCTTGAGTTGGGCAGGGTCGGCCTCGGTCTCGCCGATCATCCGCCAGGGGCCGAATTCCTTCGGGAAAGAGGACTCCAGCCGGGTGGCATTTCGCTGGAGTTCCTCGCTCACGTTCTTTCCGGTCCAGCGTCCCGTCAGCACCCCTTGGGCGGCCGTCACCCCGACCACGGCCACGAACCCGAGGATCACCGGCCCCCATGTTGAGAGAAAATTTGATTTCATCTGTTCTGGAATCCTGCTGGCTCAACCGATTGGCCGATGATCACGCCGGAAACCGCTTCGCATTTCCGGTCCCCGAATCACTCACCCCGCTGAGGACGCAACCAGCGACCCGGACACCGGCCGAGCGGAGCCGATCGACGGCCGCGAGCGTCGCCGGGACACTACTGAGGTCGCGCATGGTGGAGATGATCGCGATGTCGCTCTGCCGGCCCATGATGAGCGTGTCGGCATAGGCGAGCACCGGGCCGGCATCGATCACGACGTGATCGAAGGAATCCCGGAAACCGTGAATGATCTTGGGGAACTCCTGTCGGGAGAGCGCGGTGATGGCGTCATAATCGACGGTTCCTGACGTGACCGCGAACAACCCGTCGATCGCCGTCGGCTGAACGACCTCGTTGTTGGTGGTCTCGCCACGGAGAAGTTCCGCCATGCCGGGCGTCGCGGGGTCGAGTTGGAGTGCCGCGTGGACCGAGGGATTCCGCAGGCTTCCCTCAACCAGCAGGGTGCGGTGATCGGATCTGGCGATGCTGGCGGCGAGATTGGCTGCCACCGATGACTTACCTTCCCGGTCCCCAGCACTGGTCACCAGGATGACCCGCGCCGACTCGCGGTTCCCTTGGAGGATGAGCGTACGGATGCTGTCGACGCTTTCCGCGAGCCGATACTCGTTGGCCCGGCCACGCCTCGACTTGCCGACCCAGGGGATCGTTCCGATCACCCGGACGCCGATCCGCGAGGGAATCTCGTCGGCATCCCCGAGCCGGTTCCGCAGGTATTCCAGAGCCACGACGATCCCGCCGCCGAACGACAATCCGGCGAGGCCCGCGATGGTGGCGAGAAGCAGTCGCTTCAGGCTGTCGTTGCCACCGGGCACCACGGCCTCCTCGAGGAGCGTCACGCGCGGAGGTGCTGTGAGATCGAGTCCCGTGGCTTCGAGTTGGAGCCCGATCTGGTCGGTGACGCGAGCGAGTTGCTCGATTTCGGACCGACGATTCTCGAGGTCGGCGTTCGCATTGCCGAGATCAATGACCTGTTTCGAAATGTCCTCGTAGGTCGTCCGCGCCTTCGCGATCGCCTTGACGAGGGTCTGTCGACGAAGCGCGAGTTCCCGGGGACTGACGGCGCCGCCGGGGGTTGCTCCCCCAGAGCCGATCACGCCGAGAATCTGGGGCCGGAGTTTGGCTTTCGTCACCTCGATCTGGCGGAGGATCTGCTGCCGCCGACTGACCATCCGGCGGACGGCGGGTTCGTTCATGCCGCGGGCGCTTCTCTCGGCCTGGCCAAGAATCGCATTGGTCAGATCGGCGATCTGGGACTCGAGGGCGCGGATTTCCGGTTCGCGGGAGAGCGCCGCTTCGATGATGTCATCCGAAGCCTCCAGCTCCGTGGAGCCCTCGCCTGCATCGGCCACATCCCCCTCCTCGCCGCCTTGAGCCTCCGCCGCCTCCCCCTTCCGGAGGTCGTAGACGGCGATCTCAGCATCGAGTCTGTCGAGATCATTCTCGGCCTGCACCATACGACTTCTGGCGGTGCCGAGTTGGTCCATGAGGAGGCCTCGCTGGGTTGCGACCTCCTGGCTGTCACGGGTACCGAGTGTCCTGGCAAGGTCATTGAACGTCTCGCGCCGGCTGCGCAATTCGGTTTGGTTCTCCTTGAACTTCTTTTCGAGTTGGTCGCGACGACCGAGACGATCTTGGCGATCCTTGTTGACGATGTCATCGAGGTAGCAGGAGGTGATCGCATTGAGGATCTTGGCGGTCTCCTCAGCGACCGCGCCGCGGAACTTCAGTTGCATCACCTCCGAGTCGCCTTGTACGACCGGTTCGATCGTCCTCGCCAACCACGCCTGCGGATCATCCTGCTCGGTGATCATCCGCAGCGAAGAGATGCCGGGCTTCCGCAGCGCCGCGTTGAGAACGACAGGGCTGCGGAGCAACTGCAATTGGGTCTTGCGGTAGGCGTCATACTCGGCGCTACGTCCCTCACTGAGGAGCGTTCCACTGGCACGAATCCGCAACCACACCACCGCCTCATAGCCGCGCGGCAGAAACAGCCAGACGGGGACGGCGACGGCGATCCCGGTCAACAAACCGAGCGCCAGGGCCGGAAGCCAACGCCTTCGCAGAGCATGGAGGAGACGCTTGGTGTCGAGGCCACCTTCGCCGGCCGAATCGGCCGGCGCGACTGGAAAGGCCATTCCCGGTGGACCGGGCAGCGAGAGCGCCGTATCCCTTGCATCCCGAACGGCGAGGGCTCCGACCGACGGAAGCGGCGCCCTGGGCTCAGTCGCGACGGCAACAGAAGCAGTTTCGCTCATGGGCGATACCTGGGATCAGAAACGGATTCAGAACGAAAAGACAGATCCTCAACCGGCCGAACGCCTCGTCAGGCCTTCCTCGGCGGAAACCCGACCACAGGGCCTGCGTTCCCCTTGACCTTTCCAGCAGCAGCACCGTTGCCCTTGGCGGCGATCGGGCCAAGCCCGAGGACGGCGGGCGCCGCGGCCGCCTTGGCCATTCGACCGGCACTTTCCGGCGTCGCCGCGCCCGAATGGCCGAGGACAGCAGGACCATCGATCTCGGCAAGAAAGACGTTGGAGAGAATGTATTGCTCGGCCCACAGCATCGCCATGGCCATCGGCATCATCACGAGGCCTGCCCAGTCGTGGAACACCCGCTCGGCGAACTCGGTGTCGGCCACCTGAAAAAGGAGTCCTGTGACGGTGATACGGATCGAGTTGACCGTCAGCGCGATGGGAATGGCACTGGCGAGAATGATCCCGTTTTCCCACCAACTGCGGCGCCCGACCATCACGAGCCCAACCGCCAACGCGCAGAAGATCGTCAACATTCGCAGCCCGCTACAGGCGTCGACGACACCGAGGTGCATCTCCCCGATCACAATCTGATTACCTTCGCGGTAGGCCTCGAGCCCCAGCGTCTGGAGGGCGAACGTGCTGACCATCGTGGCGGTTGTCTGGAGCGGCCCAAGGAGGTAACGCGTCGCTTCGTCCGGAAGCGGATACATGAAGATCAGGAACATGAGGGGCGCCCAAGCCCAGCTGAACATGCTCCAACCGCCGAGCAGAATGAACACGCCGCAGATCGCGGGGACGAACGTGTACATGTCGATCGTCACGATCTGGTAGCTGGCCGCGAAAAGACGCAACCCAAGCCCCGCCGCGAGCAGAAACAGACCGGCCAACCGAGCCGAAAGCGTCACCGGCGCTGCGATCGGCTGTCGCCACCAAAAAAGAAGCGCCGCCGAAAACAGCGGCACGATCCACCCGTGCGCGTATTGCGGGTTGGCCCAGGCGATGTAGGCGTTGGTGAGGCCGGGAAGATAGCTGTAGACGAGGAGTGCGGTGAAAAGCCCAACCGTGATCATCGTCGTGCGTTGAAACGGATCACGCATGTCGATGAGGAACTCGGACCACTTCCGTTTCAACTGGGGGAGGAACTCCTCCTCGTCGTTGACAGCCGCGACCCGCTGTTGGGACGAAAACTGAGGCATCGGCGCTCCGATTGTGGCCGGAGCGACCGCTCCTGCTGGCGATGTCTCGGACGCCACGGAAGCTCCAACCCCGACGACTCGAGCCTCCTGATCGCCCCCGACGACAGGAACCACAGGGTCCGCGGGGGAGACGTCACCCGCGACCGCCTGCGGCCGGGCCACGGGCATCTTGGCGGTGCCTGGACTGGAAGCCGGGAGTGGGGGACGTTTGGGACCGAGGCCGACGATGAGTGGTTTCATGCAACACCCGCTGAAGTCAGAGCACCTGACACTCAAAGGCCAGTATACACGATCAAGAAGGCCAATCTCACGCCTTCGGTCCATTGGCCCTGAGATGCAAAATCCTGGTTTGGACGCTTTCCGGGGATCAACCCACGAGCCCCTGCCACAGCCAACTCCAAGCCAGCAGGAAGACCGCCGTCGCCACCATCAGATCCCCCCCTGGGTACTCGTTCTGCTGGAATTGCAGGGCGATCAGTTCGGTCAGACGAGAAAGGAACGGCTCCCGATCGGGATCCGAGGCAGGACGCAGGGCCGGAACAGACCCGACCTCAGGGAGCGGCGCCCCGTCGGGATCGATGGGTGACGACGGTTCTGCTGACGCTAACGCCAAACCCGAAGGGTCCGATTCCGAAGCGTCTTCCGCCCCAAAACTCGCCACAACCACATCCCCACAGGGGGGGTCTGGTGGAACGAGCGACGCAAGCAAGGCCCGCAGCCACCTGATCACCGGTCGCACAAGGGCGATCGTCGCCGCGGCCTGCCAGCCCAGCGTGACCCCGATGAGCATCAGCCCCTGACGGCCCGCCACCGTGGAGGTCGCCCCCACGACGGCCCCGCAAGCCAGCCCACACGCGGCAATCAAGAGTCCACGCCCCGGTCCGCTGGCCATCCACGCCGGTCCCTCGATTCCGACACCGACCGGAAGCAGCGCATTCCAGCCGACGACGACCGCCAAAGTGATGCCGATGGCGGTGCGGCTGTAGCGGGTCGGCACGACGCGTCCGTCGGCCTCCACGGCTGCCCCCAGGAGGAGATTGAAGAGAAGCCATCCGTGCAGCACCGCGACGGCGATGAGGAGCGGGTCGGGGCGGAGGAGGAGGTTGTCGGCGCCAGGACGACCGACACCGAACGCCGGCCCTGGAAGCGTGCGCCCCCCGGAAAGCAGTTCGGCCGCTGCAACCCCGCCGAGGACGACCGCACCGATCGCCTCCACGAGCGGATATCTGGCGGAGATCATCGCGCCGCAGTCGCGACAACGCCCCCGGAGCAGCAGCCACCCGAGCACCGGAACGTTGTCATGCCAGCGGATAGCCGATCCACACGACGGGCAATGGGATCCTCCATGCACGACCGACTCGCCCCGCGGCAGACGGTGGACGACGACGTTTAAGAAACTACCAAGATTGCCCCCGATCATGAGCAGCAATCCGATCACCACCAGATCCGTCAGCGGAACGATCCACTCGTACATCACGATCCCCGCCATGTTGGCGTTTTCATCGATCGGCCATCCGTCGCGAGCCATGGTCGACCACCCGAAACAGCGGCGGTCACCGCTGGAGAACGCACATTTTTTCGAAGGAACCCAGCGTGAAGAATGGTCATTGATGGCGCTTTCCGCGTTCAGATATAGAGTACCGACTCAGCGGACGGAACGACTTCGAGCCCCCGAACGGTGTCGTCACACGGGCTTTATGCAGGGA
>JBIIQL010000416.1:0-3860 GCA_044342095.1 Pirellulales bacterium | reverse complement strand
GCCGGTGCCGCCGTAGCGATAGAAGCCCCCGCCACTCTTTCGCCCCAGGCGACCCGATTTGACCATTGCCGGGATCACCGGGGAGGGTTCGATCCGATCGCCGTAGGCGTCGTTGAGGACGAGGCCAGCGTAGAACGCGGTGTCGAGCCCGATCATGTCGTAGAGCTCGAGGGGGCCCATTGGCATGCCGAAGGCCCTCGCGGCCCGATCGATTTTCCGAGCATCGACCCCGGCCCGGAGCATCTCCACCGATTCGTGGAGGTAGGGCATGAGCATCCGGTTGACGAGGAAGCCCGGACTGTCCCGGACGACGATCGGGCACTTTCCCAGCCGCTTGGCATGAGCGACGGCCCGGGCCACGGTGGCATCGGAGGTGGCCGGTCCGCGGACCACCTCGACGAGCATCATCCTCCGCACCGGATTGAAGAAGTGGAGGCCGCAGAACCGCGACGGGTCGCGGAGCGCCTCGGCGAGCTTCGCGATCGGATTGGTGGAGGTGTTGGTGGCGATGACGGCATCCGGGCCGACCACCGCCTCGATCTCCGCAAGCACCTTCCGCTTGATGTCCGTCCGCTCGAGGACACTCTCGATGACGAGATCGGCATCGGCAAGCGCCGAGGTGTGCGTGACGGTGCGAAGCTGCCCGGCGAGCCGGACCGCTCTGGCCTGATCGATGGAACGGCGGCTTCGATCCCACGCTGCTTCCTGGAGAATCTCCGGCACACTGCGAGAGAGCGCCTCGGCCTGCACGTCGGCGAGGGTGACGGCGCATCCGGACCGGAGATGGGCCGCGGCGATCCCGGCCCCCATGATCCCCGCGCCGACGACGGCCGGCCGCTCGAAGGCCGCTTCGTCGGCGTCGCGGGGCAGGGCCTCCGGAGCGCGGCGATCCACGGCGATGCCCCGGTCGCGCC
Source organism: Pirellulales bacterium (assembly GCA_044342095.1). Classification (GTDB taxonomy): domain Bacteria; phylum Planctomycetota; class Planctomycetia; order Pirellulales; family UBA1268; genus QWOP01. Next base: position 2,946 of record JBIIQL010000416.1, on the reverse strand, counting down.
GGTTTCGTTCGCCGAGGCGGAACACCCGCACCAACTGCCGGGCGACGGGCGAGCGGGCAAGCGCGGCGAACGCCTTCCCTTCGACGGCGCCCGCCTCGACGGCTGGCAGGACGGACGTCGCCAAGACCGCGTCGAGAATCGCCGGCGGGGCGGGATAATGTCCGGCGGTCCGCCCCTGAATCACGGCCCCGGTCGTCGCCTCGAGAAACTCCCGCTCTTCCGGGGCCAACTCGACCGGCAGCAAGCGCCGCCGGCGCTGTTCGAGGTAAGCGCTGGTCACGCTTGACGAGTCGACGAGGAGTCGGGCCGCGGCGAGCGCCTGTTCGGCCGGCACACAGGCATCGACCAGCCCCAGGCGGGCGGCAGCCGCGCCGCTCATCGTCTCGCCGGCGGCGATCATTTCTACCGCGGGCCCCGGCCCGATCAGCCGCGGGAGCCGCACCGTTCCTCCCCAGCCGGGAAGCAGTCCGAGCTTCACTTCCGGGAATCCCAGCAGCGTTCCCTCCGCGGACGTCGCCACCCGGTAGTCGCACGCCAGGGCGATCTCCAGCCCTCCCCCGAGGCAGACGCCGTCGATGACGGCCACGGTCGGCCAGGGATTGGAGGAGAGGCGGGCATAGAGTTGGCGGCCGTCAGCACAGGCCTTCTCGATCGCGGCTGCCTCGGCCCCGAGGATCGTCTCCAGCCGATCAAGATCGGCCCCGGCGAAGAACGACCCTGGACGGCCGGAGCAGAGAATCACGGCCCGCGGGGGCGGACCAGCTTCGAGTTCGTCGAGGGATTGGCGGAGATCCCCGAGGAATCGGGCGTCGATGACGTTTTGGCTCCGGCTCCCTGCAACCACCTGGAGCGTGACGATGCCGCTCGAGTCGCGGACCGCCGTGATCGAGCCGAGTCCGGAGGCGTCGGCGCCGGAGGGGGGCGCTGTCCCGGGCGAACGCGGTTGACGGGGGCTGGCGACCATGGCGTCACCGGAGAAGGAGAGTCGGGTTCGGAGGGGGTGGGCATCCCCTCGGCTTGCCCACCGGCCGAAAACCGCTAGTGTATCGGGACGTGGTTGGATCGGTGAGAAATCCTCCGGGGTCGTCGAGCATGAGCATTCCGGGCCAGTCCCCTGAAAGCGTTTCCCAGGCGCCCCGGTCGGGGCCAGGTGGGCGTCCGTTCGATGTCGCCCCCAGCCAACTTGATGCCCGCGATCTCCCGATCGGATTCCTCTGCGTTGCCTGGTGCGTGCTCGTTGGGATCGGCATCCTCGGCCGCCTCTGGCAGCCTGCGTACGGGGTTTCGCCGCTGATCGGAATCGGCCTGTGCGCCGGTGCCCTGTTCACCAACAGGCTCGTCGCAGCCTCCGTTCCGGCCGTGGCCCTGGCAGCGAGCAATGTCGCCTTGCCCGGAGGAGGCATTTACGGAAGCTGGACGATGGCGGCGATCATTTATGCCGCCTTCACCTGGCCTGTCCTGATGGGGCCCCTGGTCCGCCGGCACCGCGGTTGGGGGGCCCTCGGCGGGGCTTTGGCGGGATCGCTTGTGTTCTTTCTCACGACGAATCTCGCCCATTGGTGGCTGACCAACGACTACGCCCACACCGCCGGGGGACTCGTCGAGTGCTACCTCGCCGCCCTTCCCTTCTACCGCTGGACTCCGGTGGGCGACGTCGCTTGGTCGCTGGCCCTTTCGGCAGCTTTGGTCGCCGTGCCAGCCTTGGCCCGTCCGTTCCGTTCGGCGGAGGTCGCCTGACGCCAGACCGCTGGAAGGTCGCCAGTCAGGCCGAATCTCGACGGGGTTCTTGACTGGCGGGGAAACGGTCGCAGAATGGCCCAGGGAGTCAGGTGGGGTTCGCAGGTGTTGTTTCTGCGGAACCATCGCTTCGATAGTTCGTACCGCTGCGGGAATGGCGGAATTGGCAGACGCGCCAGGTTGAGGGCCTGGTGGTAGTAATACCGTGCAGGTTCAAGTCCTGTTTCCCGCATTGATGCCCCTCTGACTCCGTCTCGTGCCCGCTGCCTCCGCGGGCGTCTCTTTTCGGGGCCGGCGCCGTTTCGTCGGCCTCTTCCCTTCCGACGAGTGCCGCCGATGACCTCCGACCCCTCCCCGACCCCGGATTCGCCCACCCCCGACCAGTTGGTCCACGCACCGGTCCCGACGACGGATCAGACGCCTGCTGGTGGGGATACCGACGCGCCGGCCACCGGTGACACGGAGGGTGGGGGTGAAAAGCGGCGGATTCCGATCGGAACGCAGCGGCCGGGCGTTCGCCCACCGAAACTGCCGCCGCGTCACCAGTTCGTGGCCTCGGCGACCTCCTCGGTGCTTGGCGACACTCCGCTGCCGCCGGTTCGACCGGCAGCGCCCCAGACGCCGGCCGGATCAGGGCCGGTGGCGTCCGCCGCGGCCGGCCACGAAGCGGCATCGGCTCCACAGGCTTCCCCGGCTCCCCAGGCTCCCCTGGGACCGGTGGTGAGCGCGGCCGAGATCGAAGCCCGGGCTGCGGCCGCTGGCGGCGACGCCCCGCGTGATTCGCGTGGGGGCCCGAGGCGGGGTGGCGACCAAGGTGGCGACCGTCCGCGGCGCGAGCGGCGCGGCGATCGGGCCCCGAGTTCGGCCTTCACCGACGTCCTACCGCCGTCGAAGCGGGTCGCCGTCCCGAATCTCCGCGCCAGCCTCGAGGACGATCTCGAGGAGGATTTCCAAGCCGCCCTGGAAGGGATCGAGGTCGACACGATTCTCGCCACGGCCGCGCCGGCGAAGGCGGCAGCAACCCTCGATCCGGGTACCCGGGTCACCGGCACCGTGGTTTCCGTCGGCCCCGACACCGCCTTCGTCGATCTCGGTGGGAGGCGTCAGGGGGCCCTCAAACTCATCGGCCTCGATGGCGGCAATCCCGAGATCGGCCAGGTGCTCGAACTCTCGGTCGGCACCTTCAACGAGGAGGATGGCCTCTACGAC
>JBIIQL010000415.1:0-3867 GCA_044342095.1 Pirellulales bacterium | reverse complement strand
CGTTCGGAATTGGTGCGTCAGGATCTGGCCCGGGGTGTGTGCCGCGGTTCTCGCGATCCTCCACGCCGGTCCGGTTGATGCCGCCACGAAGGTGGTCTACGACAGCACCAATTTCTTCTCGGTGGGGGCGGATGGTTACGGGGTTCTCGGGATCACGTCACCCTTTCAGACGGCGAGCTTCGGCGACTCGTTGCATCTCACCGCAACGGGCAGACTCACCAGTTTTACCTGGGCTGCGTTCAACGGCTCCGGTTCCACGGCCGATCTGACGAGCGCCAGCCAGACGATCAGTTTCTACCGCCAGTCCGATGCCTCGCTGATTGGCAGTTTCAACGCGACCATCACCGATCTTGCCCGGGGTGTGTCCAAGACGTACACCGCTGATCTGGGGGCGGCCAATATCGTCCTCGATACCACCGACATTCTCGTCACCCAGCAAATCCCCAACTGGCCGCCGGGCGTGACGGGCTACAGGATGGGGATCCCCATCGCGACGGCGAGCAACACCCCCGCGATCGGCAGCACCGCTCCGGGCTACTATCGGTTGCTGCCCACGGGCGCGGGCACCTTTATGACGGACCCCAGGTACCCGAACTATTCCAGTGCCGTTTACCAGGCGGTCGTCCTTCCCGACGTGACGTGGAATACGACGAGCGGCACCTGGAACACATCGACCGCAAACTGGACAACCGGCTCTGGCCCCAGCGAGGCATTCTCCGATGGTTCCCAGGCCACGTTCAACAACGCCTCCGGCGGTGTGGTGACCCTCTCCGGGGCGCTCGCTCCCCGTGCCGTGGTGGTCTCGGCGACCGGCGGCAACTACGCCTTTGTGTCGACGGCTGGAAATCAAATCACCGGCGCCGCGACCCTCTCCAAGAGCGGTGCCGGCACGCTCCTCCTCTACGGCCCCAACACGTACTCCGGCGCGACGACCGTTTCGGCTGGGAAGCTCCTCGTCAACGGGAGCCTCGCCAATTCGGCGGTCACCGTCGGCAACGGCGGCACGCTCGGCGGCACGGGCCCGTTCGGGAGCCTCGTCGCCGTGCAGTCTGGCGGGGTGCTCTCCCCCGGCAACAGCCCAGGGGCGCTTGCCGCCGCGGTGCTTGACCTCCAGGCGGGGAGCACGACGTTCATGGAGATCGTCGGCTCCGGATCAGCGGCCGGCGTCGCCGGCAGCGACTACGATCAGGTGCAGATCACCAACTCCGGCGGCCTCACCTACGGCGGCACGCTCAATCTGGAGTTCGGCATCGGCTCGTCCTTCGCGAACGGGACGTCGTTCGACCTGTTCGCCTTCGCAGGCTCCCCCGTGGGGCATTTCTCGTCGGTTGTCTCCTCTGGCTCTGGGGTTTATGCCGGGCGGACGTTCTCCGGTGCCGGTGGCATCTGGACGAGCGTTGCCGGCGGGCAGCAGCTGACGTTCAGCGAGTTGACCGGTCGGCTCACGATTGCGCTGGCCGCCGTTCCCGAGATCGATCCGGCCACGGGCTCGAGCGCCCTCTCGCTTCTCGCCGGGGCGCTCGCGATCCTCGACCAGCAACGCAAGCAACTGCGTCGTCGGGCCAAGGCTGCGGCCTGAAGGCATGGCTGCCGGTGGCGTCTTGATCTCGATTGGCGAGCCATAAAGACGGGAATATCGTTTTCATTATGAAAACGACCGTCGATCTCCCCGATGACTTGTTTATTGCAGCCAAGTAGCGGGCGGCTGAGCTTCGACAGACCCTGCGGGCACTCATCGAGCGCGGGCTCCGGGGTGAGCTTGGCCGATCGACCGTTGCCGCGGGCAGGGCGAAGCCCGTTGCCATCCGTTGGGTGACCGTTCCCGGTGGACTTCCGGCTGGCGTCGACGTGGCTGATCGGGCTGCCATGCGCGATTGGCTCCGGCAGCAGCGATGAGCGCCATCGACACGAACCTGCTCGTCTCCGCGCGAAATGGTTCGTTGAACCAGATCTCATGCGAGCCGGCAGCTTGACGGTGGAACGTCAAGCCGTCTCTTTGAGCCGTTTTACGATCTCGCGGTACTTGAATCCGGCGAGCCGTCCCATCAGGTCGCGACGACAAGCGGATAATCGAAGCGGTCGTGCGCCTCGGGCAGATGATCGGCCGCCGCGTCGGTGGTCGAAGATCTCGCCTCGAGGAGTTTCTTCGCCACGTCGCGGGCGATCTCGAGCGTCTCTTGAATCGTCCGACCCTGGGCCACCAGGCCCTGGATGTCGTCGCTCGTAGCGAGGTAGACGCCCTCCGGAAGCTTTTCGATGTGGATCGTGACGATGTGTTCCATAACGAAAGTCTAGGCCGCGGCAAGCCGGGCGAGCAAGCGACCATCCGCCGTCACGTGCCGCGACGGTTGCCATACCAGGCGATGTGATGGCGGGGGGCGAGGCGGAGCCCTTCGGCCGCACAAGCCGCTGCGAGCCAGGCGGTCGTTGCTTGCAGGGCTGTCGGGGCAGTTCCCTCAGGCATCACAAACACCCTTCCCCGCGGCAGCTTCCCCGGGCCAAGGGCGGCTTCGAGGTCGTCGAGCCAGGCGAGCACCTCGTCGAGATCGGCCCGCGACCCGACGACAAACTTCAGCTGCCAGCGCGGCGCGCGGAGCATGGCCACGAGGATGTCGTCGCGGCGCCGGGCCGCGGCGTGACGGGCGTGCCAGCCGCCGGGCGTGTCGGGCGGAGGGGCGGAGGAGGCGAGCTTGGGGCTGATCGAGAGGAGATCGGCGAGGGTCTCGGCGGCGGCCGCTGGCGGCAGGATCGTGCCGGCCGTCTCGATCGTGAGGTGGCGGCCCCCTTCCCGCAAGCTCGCACAGAGATCGACTGCGTCGGCAGGGAGCAGCGGCTCGCCGCCGGTGAGCACGACATGCGGCACGCCGAGGGCTTCGACGGCCGTGCGGACTCTCTCGATCGACCACTCCTCCCCCACCGGCTTCCAGGAGGTGAAGGGGGTGTCGCACCAATGGCAGCGGAGATTGCAGCCGCTTGTCCGCACGAAGGTGCTCGGCGTGCCGGCGAGCAGCCCTTCTCCCTGCAGCGACGCGTAGAGCTCGGCGATCCGCACGGCTTCGGTCAGCCCCCCGCCACACGCGGATCGTCGATGCCCACGGCCGCGAAGCCGGCGGCGCGGAGCCGGCAGGAATCGCAGTGGCCACACGGGCGGCCCGATGCGTCCGGGTCGTAGCAGCTCGTCGTCAGCCCCTGGTCGAGGCCGAGCTCGACCCCGAGCTCGACGATCTCGGCCTTCGTGAGGTCGACCAGCGGCGCCACGATCTCGGGGGCATGCCCCTCGACCCCCGCCTTCGTGGCGAGCGCCGCGAGGTGCCGGAAGGCGTCGAGAAACTCGGGACGGCAGTCGGGATAGCCGCTGTAATCGATGGCGTTGACCCCGAGGCCGATCGCCGTCGCTCCCCGGGCCTCGGCAAGAGCCAGGGCGAGGGCGAGGAACACGGTATTTCGGGCCGGGACGTAGGTCGTGGGGATTTCGGCCGCGAGGGCTTCCTCAGGCCGGTCGCGGGGAACGGGAATCGCGGCGTCGGTCAGGGCGCTACCGCCAAACGCCGCCAGATCGACCCGGAGGACGACATGGTCAGCGAGGCCGAGGTGGGAGGCGATGGCCTTGGCGGCGTCGAGCTCGCAGCGGTGACGCTGGCCGTAGTCGATCGAGAGCCCGATGACGTCAAAGCCCCGGGCCTGGGCCCAGGCCGCCACCGTCGCCGAATCGAGGCCTCCCGAGAGGAGGACGACCATCCTTCCCCGGGAACCTTCCGGCGGGGACGGGAGGACCGCTTTCGGAAGCGGCGCGTTCATGGCACACTCTCTTTTATGACAACACCCATCCACGCCTCGCCTTCCCGTTCCCAACTCGAAGTTTTCGAG
>JBIIQL010000413.1:0-3871 GCA_044342095.1 Pirellulales bacterium | reverse complement strand
CCGGCCCATCTTCCCCGCTACGAAGTGAAGCTGCCGGTGCCCGCGGATCTCAAAGAATGCCCGACGCACGGCGAGCGGGAAGTGATCGGCTACGACTGGCAGGAGGTGAGCGCCCACCACAACCACCCTTGCATGCCCTGATAGCCTCCAGACGGTGATCAAAGATCCCGTCCAAGAGGAGGCGATTCATGGGTCGGCAGACGGATCCGCGGAAGGCTGCGGTGTGGGAGCGGCGGCTGGCGCGCTTCGGCGAGTCAGGTCTCACGGTGCGTCGATTCTGCGACCGCGAGGGAGTGTCGATCGCGACCTTCCACTACTGGCAGCGGAAGCTTCGCGAAGCCTCGGTCGATGAGACGGCCTGGGCGACGCCGGCTGCGCCGGTGGCCCGTTTCGACCCGGTCGAAGTCGCGAGCCGCCAGGCGGTGACGATTCGCTTTGCGAGCGGCGCTGTGATGGAGATCTCGGAGGACCGCGAGGATCTCGTGAAGGCCGTGGTCCTTGCGCTCACGACCGAGGCGGCGCCATGCTGAGCATCGCCCCTCCACCGACGATCTATCTCCACGCCGGCGCCACCGACATGCGAAAGAGCTTCGACGGTCTGTCGGGAATTATCCGTGGCAGTTTCGGCGGCGATCCGGCCGACGGCAGCCTTTTTCTGTTTGTGAACAAGCGTCGCGACCGGCTCAAGGCCTTGTGGTGGGACGGCGACGGCTTCGCGCTCTGGTACAAGCGGCTGGAGCAGGGCACCTTTGAGACAGTGGCGGCCAAGGACGGGAACCAGCGCGTGCGGATCGACAAGACACAACTGGCGATGATCCTCGGTGGCGTGCGGCTGGAGACGGCACAGCGGAGGAAGCGGTACCGGCGCGTCCTCGCCTGAAAAAAACCTCGCGGCTGCCAAATTGGCGCTTGCGCTTTTTGGGAGAGGTTTTTATGATGCGCGCATGACGAAGGAACTCGTGCTCCCGAACGATCTGGCCGCATGCCACGCGATGATCGCGAAGCAGCAGCGCGTGATCGATCTGCAAACCGATCGGCTCGAGGAACAGAAGATCGAGATCGCGAAGCTCGAGAAGGAGCGCGACGCCGCCCTCCAGCTCGCTTTCCGAAAGAAGATTGAGCGCTACCTCGCCGATCCGAAGCAATTCGTGCTCGACTTTGGTGACTCGCCCGAGGTGGCCGACGCCGCGGCGGGGATCGCCGATGCCGCTCTTGAAATGGTGGGCGGCTACGAGCGGCGGAAGCCGGGCACTGAAAAGCCCCGCTCGGAAGCGCTTCCGGCCCATCTTCCCCGCTACGAAGTGAAGCTGCCGGTGCCAGCCGATCTCAAAGAGTGCCCGACGCACGGCGAGCGGGAAGTGATTGGCTTCGACTGGCAGGAGACGCTCGAAGTCGTGCCGCCGAAGCTCATCGTGCGACGCACCGGGATCCCGAAGCTCGCCTGCAAGAAGGCCCCCGAGTGCGGCGTGACCGAGGCTCCGCGGCCGGTCGGCCTCATCGAGGGAAACAAATACGATACGAGCGTCGCGGCGGAGATCATCGTCGACAAGTACGCCTATCACATCCCGATCTACCGCCAACAGAATCTCTTCGCGTCGTGCGGGTGGACGCCGTCGCGGGGCACGCTGCTGAACATCCAAAAATCGGCGGCGGAGCTTCTCCGGCCGCTGGTGATGCACCTCCGGGAGGTGGTGCGTGCGGGGCCGGTGATCGGCACCGACGACACGACGGTGACGCTGATCACGCCTCAGGAAATGCCCGATTTCGACCCCTCGGATCCGAAGTCCGCCCGTGCGCGCGAGGTGATCGCGGCTGCGCTCGAGCCGCGGCGCGCGAGCGTGACGGCGCGGATGTGGGCCTATCGAAGCGTGACCGCACCGATCAACCTCTTCGATTTCACCGTCAGCCGTCATCGCGACGGCCCAGAGATCGTTTTGAGTGGCTTCGAAGGGACGATCCTCGCCGACTGCTACGCGGGCTACGAATCGATCGAACTAGGCAGCGCCGGAAAGATCCGTCGCGCGGCCTGCGTGGCCCATGCGCGCCGCAAGGTTTTCGAGTCACGGAACAATCATCCCTCGCATGCCGCCCTGCTGCTGGGGCTCTTCCAGCGGCTTTATGACATCGAGGATCGGGCGAAGGCCTTCACGCCGGATGATCGGCGCAGTCTCCGGCAGTCGGAGTCGCTGCCGATCTGGGACGAGATCGGCGCCTATCTGGCGAGCGACGCGGTGGCTAATGTGATGCCGAAGGAACCCTTCGGCCAGGCGATCACGTACCTGCGGAACAACATCGAGGCTCTGCGTGTGCATCTCGATGACGGCCTGGTGCCGATCGACAACAACGACACCGAGCAGCTGATGAAGCAGGTGGCCTTGGGCCGGAAGAACTGGATGTTTATCGGCAGCATCGATGCCGGGAACCGGGCGGCCGACCTCCTCTCGATCGTGAGCAGTGCCGTGCGGAATGATCTCGATGTCTTCGTCTACGTGAAGGACGTCCTCGACAAACTGCTCGGCGGGAGCCGCGACTTCGAAGCGATGCGCCCCGACGTCTGGAAGCTCGCGCATCCCGAGGCGGTGCGGATCTACCGCCAGGACGAGCGGCGGCACCGTGCCGAGGTCAAGTCGGCGAAGCGGGCCAAGCGCCGCGCTGGCCGCCGGTAGGCCGCCTCCGGCGGCACTTCTCACGGGCTCACGCCACCTCGGCGCTTGCGGCAAGGGGATGGCGGTGGTGGGCGCTCACGCGCAGCCGGCGGCGCCCCGGCATCCCGTGCCGGTGCGGGCCTGGTTCCAGCCCAAGTTCCTCGACACCCGGCCGGAGGTGTACGTCGGTATGAATCTGATCACGTCGCTCGTCGAAGCTGATGTGGCGGAGCGCTGGTCGGGCAAGGGCGTGGTCACACTCAAGTGGGCCTTCGGACCGCAGTCGGAGTATTCGCAGGGGAAGTCGGAGTACTACCGGGATCAGTGCGAGCCGTTCATCGACGGCAAACCGTTTCGCTTTGCGGGCGTGGGAATCGACGAGTGGAATCCGGGGAGCGAGCGCTTCGCGGAGGAGAGCAAGCTGGCCGCTGAGGGCTACCTGGCCGCGCGGGCCACCTGGCCCGACAACCTCGTGGTGGCGTGGGTCACGCAGCCCGACGAGACCTTCCTCGCGCTCCTCGCCGACGGCACCTTCGATCTGGCGATCATCGAGGGGTACACGTTCATTCCCGACGTCGGCGGTCTCACGCTCGACGGCATCAGAGATAGTGTCAACGCGGTGGAGAAGGCAGGGCTCCTCGATCGGTGCATCGTCTGCTTTGGCTACGTCGCGGCCGGCACCGACAAGGCCGGGCGACGGATGACCGCAGACGATCTGTCGGTGCTCGTGAGGACGGTAAAAAATGAGTATCCACAGATGCCGGGGGTGGCGTTCTACGGCTTCGATGACGGTGACCCTGGCACGCCGGATCTCATCGCCGCGGCGGAGCGATTGGGCTTGGAGATGTATCCCTCGAGTGATGACGGAGTGAGCCGTCGTGATCGATGACGTCATCGCCAGGCTCGCTGAGCGGATCGCCCGGGTCTTGTCGACTGATTGGCTGGACGGCAAGGGCTAGCGCATCGGCTCCACGCGATCGAGTTCTTCCCAGATGCGGGTGAAAGGCACGACCTTCTCCGACCCTCGGCTTCCGTCCCCGGTCGGCGTTACCACCCAACGCTCGACGACGTCGAGGCCGAGGGAGTCGAGGAGGCGGAGCTGCGGCTTGTCGAACCCGCACGGTGCCGACTTGACCTCGATGGCGACGGTGCGGCCATTAGAGAGATGCACGAGGAGATCAATCTCGACCTTCTCCTTCGAGCGGACATGATTGAGCCTCGGCTGG
>JBIIQL010000414.1:0-3871 GCA_044342095.1 Pirellulales bacterium | reverse complement strand
GCCCGGATTGGCGACGAGATCGGCCCCGCGAATCCGCTCCCGGAACAGCTCCGGAAGGCCGTAGACCGTCTTCCCCAGCCGGGAGGCGTCGGGATGCTCGTGGCCATACCACTCGAGGTAGGTCGCGGCGTCGTCGAGCCGGTAGTCAGCCGAGAAGTCGACCACCTTCGCCCCCGCGGCGAGCACACGGGGAAGGATTTCGGCGCTGGCGCAATGAGGAAGGCAGCCGAAAACGCAATCGGCCCGCTTGCCGACCTCCTCCGGGGAGAGATCCTCGAGCGCCAGATCGAGGCGGCCGACGAGGCTCGGATGAACGCTCGAGATCGGCGGGCTGCCGTCCTGGCGGCTGGTGACGGCGACGATCTCCACCTCCGGATGGCGAAGGAGGATCTTGAGCAGTTCCAGGGCGGTGTAGCCGGTGGCACCGAGGACGGCGACTTTGACCATCGGGGTTCCTCGAGGGGATGGGTCCAGCGGTGTTATAGCGATCAGGGCCCGGAACACTCTACGTCGGCTGAGCCGCCGATGGCCGCGGCGGGCTTGGATCAGGCCTGTGGACCGGCCGGGCGGCGGCCCCGGGGACGGCGGCTGACGGGCGTCGAGCAGTGGATCGCGATCAGCCGCACGAGCCAGGCGGACACGGCCCCCTTCGTCCCCCTTCGCTCCCCCACCTTCGCGTGCGATGCGTCGTAGACGGCGACGGCCGTCGAGCCGGCATTCACCGCGGAGAGGTCGTTGACGACGATCAGATCGCACGCTTTGGCGTCGATCTTTTCCAAGGCCCGGCGCGGATCGGCGCCGGGCTCGAGGGCGAAAGCCACCATCCATTGCTCCGGACGGGCTCGGCGGGAGAGGGTGGCGATGATGTCGGGGGTCGGCTCGAGGACGAGCGAGAGTCCGGAGCCCTTGCGGGGGATCTTGCCCGGGACTCGCGCGGCCGGCTCGAAATCACACGGTGCCGCCGCTGCGATCACGCCATTGACGCGGGGGAGTTCCACGAGGCAGGCGGCGAGCATGTCGCGTGTGGAAACGACGGGAACGACGCGCGCCTTCGTCGGATAGGCCACCGACACCGGTCCGCTGACGATCGTCACCTCGTGTCCGGCGGCGAGGGCGGCGCGGGCGATCGCCGCGGCCATCCGCCCGCTCGACCCGTTGGTGAGGTAGCGGACGTCGTCGATGTAGGCCCGTGTCGGACCGGCGGTGAGGAGGATGTGTGACAACGGCAACGCTCATCCCTTCCGCGGGCGACCGCCGCCGGCGAGGACCGCCGCGATCATCGTGGCGATCTCCGTCGGCTCCGCCATCCGCCCCACGCCCGACTGCCGGCAGGAGAGCCATCCGCTCCCCGGGGGGACGATCCGGGCTCCATCGGCCGCCACTTGGGCGACGTTCCGCTGCACGGCCGGCTTCTCCCACATCGCGGCGTTCATCGCCGGCGCCAGGATCACCGGACACTCGGCGCACAGCAGGAGCGTCGTGAGGATGTCGTCAGCGCTCCCTTGTGCCACCTTGGCGAGAAAGTCGGCCGAGGCCGGAGCGACGACGACGCAGTCGGCCCGGGCGGCCAATTCGATGTGGGCCCCGAGGGGGTGCGACGAGGGGTCGAAGCCGCGCGTCGCCACGGGGCGGCCGGTGAGGGCCGCGAAGGTCGCCGCGCCGACGAACTTCCGCGCGTTCTTCGTCAGCACGGCCGTCACTCCGGCGCCCTGCTGAACGAGGAGGCTCGTCAGCGCCGCCGCCTTGTAGGCCGCGATGCCCCCCGACACCCCCACGACGATTTCACGGCCGGCGAGACTGCCTTCCGCCAATGGAGTGCCCACCGCGACAGCATCTCCGCGAGGAGAGGGTACCGGGGACGATTCCTCGAACGGCCGAGGAGTTCTCCACCGATGGGGCCCGTGGTCAGAGGTCGGTCGGATCGAAGTCGAGGGGGCCACCGGCTTCGGGCGACTCCCCGGTGATGCGAAGGTTCGACGAGGTGTCGAGGTAGATCTTGTCCTGCTTGATCTCCTCGATGACGATCTGCATTTTGTCGGTGCTGTCGGTGTCGACGAGGGGGCGGCCGCCGGCATTGAGCGCCACCAGACGCTTCTGAATGAGCGTGGAGAGCTTGAAACGCCCCCCTACCTTGTTGACGATCTCTTCTTCGCGCAGGTCGTCGATCATGATCGTGTTCCTCGGGTGGTCGTCTGGGCCGGCTTGCGTCGGCGGGATGAATCTCGGGATCGGTCGCTCCGTCAACCTCTGGACGAGGTCGGCGGACGGGAAGCGAAAGTGGAAAGGGGTGGTTCGGGTGGGGCGTCGGGTCAGATGGCTCTCGGCCACTGTCGGTCGGTGTGCTGTTGGGGGAGGCCGGCCGCCCGGAGGATCTGTTCGATTTGGCCCACCGCGGCGTCAACGTCGTCGTTGACGACCCTGTGACGGTAACGGTGGGCCTCTTTGAGCTCTCGATGGGCGACCTCGAGCCGCCTGGCCATCGCCTCGGGGGTTTCGGTTCCCCGGGCCACGAGCCGCTGTTCGAGGTGCTCAGGGTCTGAGGGCTCGACGAAGATCGTGACCGCGTCGGGATAGCGGTCGAGAATCGACAGTGTACCCTCGACGTCAATCTCCAGCACCACCCAATCGCCGGCCGTCAGCCGGGGGGCGACCTCGCTGGCGAGCGTCCCATACCAGTGCTGCCGGCCGTAGACGCGGCAGCATTCGAGGAAATCCCCGCCGTCCCGCCGCCGATCGAACTCCGGCTGCGAGAGGAAGTGGTAATCGATGCCATCCCGTTCGCCCGTTCGCGGGGGGCGGGTGGTGGCCGAGATGCTCGGGATGAGTTGCGGCAGGCGTTCCAGGAGACGGCGCAGGATCGTCGTCTTGCCGACCCCGGAGGGGCCTGAAATGACGACGACATTGCCCGTGCCGGGCTTTTCTGGGCGGACCATCGATCCGTTGTACCTCACGGTGGGGGAGGCTGAAAAGGACTCGGCTTCCCATCGGGGGATGAGGGTCCCGCGGGGGCGATCACTCGAGATTTTGGACGAGTTCCCGAAGCCGTTCGACCCGGGTCTTCACCTCGACCACCGCATGGGCGATCGTCACATCGGACGACTTCGACCCGATCGTGTTGGTCTCCCGGGCGAGCTCTTGGGTGAGGAAGTCGAGCGACCGGCCCGGCGAATCCTCGCTCAGGAGGCGGGTGAACTGGTCGAGGTGGCTTTCCAGGCGGACAAGCTCCTCGGCGATGTCGGTGCGGTCGGCGAGGAGGGCGATCTCCCGGGCCAGATCTCCCGCACCGAGCGTCAGCGACTGCTGTTCGAGCACCTTCGCCACCCGGTCGCGGAGTCGCTGACGATGCTCGATGAGGACGGCGGGAACCCGATCGCGGATCGTCGCCGCCAGGGCCCGGATCTCGTGGCACGTGGCGAGCATGTCGCGGGCCATCGAATCCCCCTCGGCCCGCCGCATTCTTTCGAGCCGCTCGATCGCCCCGTGCAGCGCCCGCTGCACGAGAGGCCAGGCCGCGTCGATCGCCTCCTGGGATGGCGTCGATTCGACGAGGATCCCGGGGAGGGCGAGGAGGGCGTCGACCGTCTTCGGGACGGGGAGATCGTGGGTGGCGCAGAAGTCCTCGAGTTGGTCGAGATAGGCCGCCAGTTGCGTCTGATCGAGGCCCCGCGAGGCGGGCGCCAGCGGACCGGCGATGTCGAGCGCGACCTGCACTGCGCCCCGACGAATCCGTTCCCGCACGACCGCCTCGATCCGCGACTCGAGGACGGCAAAGCCCTCACGGGACCGGAGCGTGACTTTGAGGAATCGGTTGTTGACGCACCGCACCTCGATCCGGGCGGTATTGGCCCCTTCGGTGGCGAGCCCCTCGCCA
>JBIIQL010000412.1:0-3874 GCA_044342095.1 Pirellulales bacterium | reverse complement strand
CGCCGCCGACTTCCCCGACCTCACCGGCTGGCAGTTCACCCCCGGCGTCAGCTACCGCAATCTCCTCCTGTACCGGGGCGCCGCCGCGACCCGTGCCCCCCTCGGCCCCGATCTCCGGGCCACGCCCCCCCACGACCTCGTCGATCAGCCCGTCTTCGACGACTTCCCGCGCGGCACCGGCAGCCGCCTGCTGACCGATCTCATGGCCGCGAGTGCCCGCTGGCTCGCCGGGCATCCGGTCAACGCAGCCCGGATCGCCGCCGGCAAGCGCCCAGCCACGAACGTCTGGCTGTGGGGGGCGGGGCGGGCGCCGCGGATGGAGCCGTTTGCCACGAAATACGCCGCCACAGGCTTCGGCTCGCGCGCGACGATGATCACGGCGGTCGACCTCCTCCGCGGCCTGGCGGCGCTCGCCGGATGGAAGCGCCTCGAGGTGCCCGGGGCGACCGGCTATCTCGACACCGACTACGCCGCCAAGGGGCGAGCGGCGATCGCGGAACTCGCCCACGCCGATCTCGTCTGTGTCCATGTCGAGGCGCCCGACGAGGCGAGCCACGAGGGAAACGCGGTCGAGAAGGTGCGGGCGATCGAGCGGATCGACGAGCGGATCGTGGCGCCGATCTCGGCCCATCTGGCGACGCTGCCGGCGTGGCGACTGCTCGTCTGCCCCGATCATCCCACGTTCCTCGCCACGAAGACCCACTCCCGCGGTGCCGTCCCGTACCTACTCGCCGGCACCGGCATCGAGGGGGCCGGAAGGACGTACGACGAAGTGGCTGCGGCGGCGGCGGTCGCCCGCGATCCGGCGGCGCGGATCGAGCCGGGCTGGCGGTTGATGGAGCGGTTTCTCGACAGGTCGGTGTGAGGCATGTGATCTGTTGTCCGGGCACACGGCCCGGGCAGAAATAAAGGAGCGGTGATTCGATGGCTCTGGTGGTCCAAAAGTTCGGCGGCACGAGCGTGGCCGACGCGCCGAAGATCGTTGCGGCAGCGCGCAAGGCGGTGGCCCGGCACAAAGCCGGCGACAAGGTCGTGGTCGTCGTGAGTGCCATGGGGCACCAGACCGACGTCCTCGTCGATCTCGCCAAGCAGATCACCGAGCGTCCCAGCGCCCGCGAGATGGACATGCTCCTCTCCACCGGCGAGCAGGTGAGCGTGGCCCTGTTCGCGATGGCGATCCAATCGCTCGGGGAAGAGGCGGTGAGCCTCACCGGCGCCCAGATCGGCATCCGCACCGACAGCACCCATACGAAGGCCCGAATCAAGTCGATCTCCACCGACCACGTCATGAAACTCCTCGACGACGGCCGGATCGTGATCGCCGCCGGCTTCCAGGGGATCGACCAGCACGGCAACATCACGACCCTCGGCCGCGGCGGCTCCGACACCACCGCCGTGGCGCTCGCCGCGGTGTTGCGGGCCGACGTCTGCGAGATCTACACCGACGTCGACGGCGTCTACACGACCGACCCCCGCATCCTCTCCGCCGCCCGGCGTCTCCCCTCGATCAGCTACGACGAGATGCTGGAATTGGCGAGCCTTGGCGCCGGCGTGATGCACCCGCGGTCGATCGAGTTTGCCAAGAAGTTCGGCGTGCCGGTGCTCGTCCGCTCGAGTTTCAAGGATGTCCCCGGCACGCTCATCGTCGCCGCCGACCGGGCCACGGCCCGCGCCGTCAGCGGCGTGGCGCTGGCGAAGGACGAGGCCCGGATCACGCTCGAGGGCGTGCCCGATCAGCCGGGGAGCAATCACAAGCTCTTCTCGCCGCTGGCCTCCTCGGGGATCGCCGTCGACATGATCGTGCAAAACGTCGCCCAGCACGGCCTCGCCGACATCTCCTTCACCGTCCCGGCCGACGATCTCGCCCAGGCCCTCGACGTCACCCGGGCCGTCGCCAAGGCGCTCGGTGCCTCTGGCGTGTCGCACGACGATTCGATGGCGAAAGTTTCGGTCGTCGGCGTCGGCATGGCGCGGGAAGAGGGGGTGGCGGGGCGGATGTTCCTGGCGCTGTCGCGCGAGGGGATCAACGTCCGCATGATCACCACGAGCGAGATCAAGATCTCGGTGCTCATCGACCGGGCCGACGCGGCCAAAGCGGTGAAGGCCGCCCATGCCGCGTTTACGCTCGAGAAGCCGGAAGTCGACACCGCCGAGTCGGCCGGCCACGCCGCGCCGCCGGCGAAGTCGAGCCCGCTCGACGTCGTCCGGCGCCTCGAGGGGATGGAGGATCTGGCGATCGAGGATTGCCAGCTCGATTCCTCGCAGGCACTCGTCACCTTCACCGACCTCCCCGACACGCCGGGCGTCGCCGCGGATGTCTTCGAGGAGATCGGCCGGCAGAAATTGTTTGTCGACATGATCGTCCAGAGCCATCCGCGCGGTGGCCGTGCGGAGCTGTCGTTCACGGTGCCGGCGGTCGACCGTGACCGGGCAATCGAGGTAGCAGGGAAGATCGCCAAGGCCCGCGGGGCGAACGTGGCCGACGTGCCGCACGTCGCCAAGCTCTCGATCACGGGCGTGGGGATCCGCAGCCACGCGGGCGTCGCCGACCGCCTCTTCGCGCCGCTCGGCGACGCGGGAGTGAACGTCGATCTCGTGAGCACGAGCGAAGTGAGGCTCAACGTCGTCGTCGCCGCCGAGCAGGGAAAGCAATCCCTCGAGGTCTTGCGGAAAGCCTTTGGGCTGTAAGCGGGAGCGGCCGGCTCACGGTGCCGAAGCCTCGGCGCTCGGCATCGATTCGCCGCCGGCGGTGTTCAGTGCGATGACGCGGTAGCGATGGGCCTTCCCGGCCTGTGGGGCGGGGTCGACAAACTCGAAGCGCGCGAGCGGCTGCGGCGGGGTGTCGCTGTATTGGAGCCGCTGGAAGACAGGGCGGCCGAACGGGTTCTGGGGATTGTCCGGCAGGGGGGCGATCCGCATGCCGTCGCGTTCGATGACGAAGCCGGCGAGGCCGCTTTCAAGATCGGCCACGGCGTCCCAGACAAGCGTGCCGTTCTCGAAGCGCACCCGCGTGGGCGCTGGGGGCGGTGAGTCGTCGGGGACGCGCGTGTCCTTCACGTAGGCCGTAAAGCGCCGGGCCGTGATTTCGTCGGGGAGCCAGCCGAGGGCGAGAGCGTCGCCGGAGAAGCGATTCGCAGGGACAGGCGTGCCCCCTTCGATCGGCGCTAACCACGCCTTCTCGATCGCCATCGCGCGAAGCGGCCCATCGGGCTCCTCTGGCAACCGGGCCGCGAGGCAGGCATCGAACCACGGGATGGCGAAGTAGCGCTGATTGCCGCAGTCGTGGCTGCTCAAGGGATCGATCGCCACGCCGACAAGCGCCCCGCGACGGCGGACGGCCTCGAAAAAGGTCTTGTTCCCGGGCCAGACGCCTTTGAAGCGCTCGTCGATGTCGCGCACCCCTTCCTTCGCACCGAGATTGCAGAGCATGGGGACGGCCCGCGCCGCATCGGGAAACGCATGCGGCTTGGCATTGGGCCGCGAGCCGTCGGCCTCGAGGAGCGGCACGCCCGAGCGAAGCCAGGTGGCGGCGACGCGGTCGGGATAGAGGCAGGTCATGGCGCCTGCCCACACGCCGCCACCTGAGTGGCCCCAGAGAGCCCAGGGGACAGACTCGAGCTCTGCGTGGCCTGTGAGCCGGCCCAAGTCGCCAAGGGCGCGCTTGAAGGTGTCTGCGGAGCCGTTTCGCGGGTCGCACCACAGCTGGCAATCGGCTGTCTCGGGTTGTTCGTAGACAGGCGAGAGAAGCGCGCAGTCGTGCTTGGCAGCGAGGGCTTGCCAGTGAAGGTCGTGGGCCCCGGTGAGGCCGGAGGAGCACGAGCCGGTGCCGCAGCCATGCTGATGGACGACAACGCCGCGGAGGCGCTCGACCTCC
>JBIIQL010000411.1:0-3875 GCA_044342095.1 Pirellulales bacterium | reverse complement strand
GTTTGCCCAGGGGCACGTGGCAGGAGCCCGCAACATTCCCGTCGACGATCTCCGCGAGCGGCTCGATGAGCTTCCCGTCGGTACGAAGATCTACTGCTACTGTCAGGTGGGGCAGCGTGGCTACCTTGCCACCCGGATCCTCCTCCAGCGGGGCTTCGATGCGGTGAATCTCGGTGGCGGCTGGAAGACCTACCGCCTTCATCGCTCGTGACCGCCCCGGAGCCGATCGTCCGCGAAGCGTCGCGCCGAACCCGTATCCCCTCGAGGCACGTTCCTTGGAGCACCGAGACATGCACGACGTGACCGTCCACCTGGGGCGATATCTCCGCCTCGACGACAATCCCCTCCTCACCGCTGCGGCGGCGTCGCAGGAGCGTGTGCTGCCGGTTTTCGCCCTCGATCCGGCCGTCCGGCGCGGGGTACATCAGGAAGCCTTTCTCCTCGCATCGCTCGCCGATCTCCAGCAAGCGCTCCGGGCACGGGGCTCGGATCTTCTCCTCCTCCACGAAGCCCCGCCGGCCGAGGTGCGAGATCGCTACGAGTCACCGATGCGCATGATCGCCGATGGCGACCTGCCATTCATTCCCTCGCTCACACCCCGTACGTATACCCCGTTCCGACAACGGGTCGAGGCAGGAGGAACGCGATCCACCGCACCGGTCCCCTGCCCCGAGCGGCTGCCCCCATTGCCGGAGGGTGCGTCCTGCCCGGCGATCGTCGCCCCGGCGATACCGCTGATCGCGGCCGGCGGGGAGCAGGCGGGAATCGCCCACTGGAGGCACTATCGCGACCGGCGGCTACCCGACAGCTATAAACAGACGCGCAACGCCCTCCTCGGGTGGGATGCCTCAAGCAAGCTCTCCCTCTGGCTTGCCTGGGGATGCCTCTCGCCCCGGCGCCTGGCGTTTGATCTTGCCCACTACGAGCAGGAGCACGGCGCGAACGAGGGGACGTATTGGCTGTGGTTCGAGCTGCTGTGGCGTGATTTTTTTGCCCTCCGGGCAGAGCATCGCGACATCGACGAAGAGGCCATCGATCCCGAGGATCCGCGATGGCGGGCGTTCGCGACGGCCCGTCTCGGCCACCCGCTTATCGATGCGGGGCTGCGGGAGCTCAATGCGACCGGCTTCCTCGGCAACCGCCTGCGGCAGATCGTCGCGAGTTATTCCATCCGCGAGCGGGGTTGGCCATGGGCGATCGGCGCGGCGTACTTCGCCTGGCAACTGATCGATCACGACCCCGCCTCGAACGTCGGGAACTGGCGCTACATCGCCGGCCAGGGGGCCGATCCGCGCGGAGGGCGGCATTTCGATCCCGAGAAGCAGCGGGAGATGTACGATCCCGACGATGCCTACACCCGGCGTTGGGGTGGTGAGTGACGCGGAGGGAAGCCTGTTCGGTCGAGTGTTCCACGGCACGAGACGAAGACGGAGCAAGCCATGACGATGCGAAACGCGGGGGACGACTGGCGGCGGTATCCGGCAGGGGCAATTCCGAGCAAGGCATCGACGCCCCACCTCGACAGGTTTCTGGAGGGGCTCGGGCCCCGAGGCGTTGCGGCTGAGCCAAGGACGCTCCTCGATGTCGGCTGTGGCACCGGCCGACTCGCCAAGCGGTTGTTCGACACAGGGTTTTCCGTCGTCGGAGTCGACATCAATCCGACGGCGATCGAGGAGGCAAGTGCCCTTGCCGAGGCGAGCGACGGCGACGGTCCGTCGCTTCGGTTTATCGTGGCCGACGTTTCGGCGGCCGCGTGCCCCAAGATCGACGGCGGGCCGTTTGACATCGTCGTCTGTCAACTCGTGCTCTCGATCATCGGTGGCGTTCGCGAGCGAGAAAACCTCCTCCGGCACCTCCACGAGCACCTGCGGCCGGGGGGGAGGCTCTGTCTCTCCGCGTCCGGTGTGTCTGACTCGATCAACGAAGGCTACGCCCGCCTCTATGCCGACGACGCGCCGCTGACCGGCGAGCCCTACAGCTATTTCTCCCGCGACGAGAAGGGGTCGATCCTGTACACGACGCACCACTTCAAAACGGAAGAGCTTGTGGCCTTGCTCGAGGCCGCGGGCTTCACGGAGATTCATGTCACCACCGAGCGCGAAGCGAGCAGCCGCCGGCCGGACGAGGCGGCATTTTTCCACTTCGTGACCTGTCGGCGTGGATGAACGCCTGCTCCAGGGGAGCCCGGGCATCGCCCCACCGTCATGGTGGGGTGAGCGATCCGGAGTCGCGGGGCGGATTCTCCCGCAAGGCTCTCCTCACCGGACGCAGCGCGGGCTACGCTCTGAGATCATCCCCACGGGCGGGCACGCCAATGGGGAGCCGTCATGCTTGAACGCGATGCAGGATATGGGTAGCACGAGAGCCATGGATCATCCAGCCGTCACCGTTGAGAGCCAAGCCGATCGGACCGTGGCCACGTTGCTGCTGCGCCGTGTGAGCGGTGCCCCGGCGGAAGATGGCATGTGGGAGATGCTCGCGAAGCTCGTCACCATGCCGGAGACCAAGACGCTCTTTCTCGATTGCCGTCAGATCCAACACTTCTCGAGTGCCGGACTGGGGCGGCTCGTAACGCTCGCAAAGCAGGGGCGTGACGGTGGCGGCCGTGTCGTTCTCCGAAACCTCTGCCCGTCGCAGCTAGCCGTCTTCCGAGTGCTGCGTCTCGATTCGTGCCTAGAGATCGAGCCTGACAGGGATCCCAAAGGGGGACTGGTGCCGTGACGCTCCGATCGATGCGAGGGGTCCCAGGTCCGCGGAGCGTGGCGGCTCACTGGGACCTCTACCGGCGCCGTTACCGCTACGGCGAGGTGCTCCACGAACTCTGGACGCGCTACGGTGATGTCGTCCGCGTGCCGTTCCCAGGCCGCGACATCGTACTCCTCGCGCATCCCGACGAGATTCATGCCGTCCTCGCCTCGAAGGCTCATTACTTCCGGATTTTCGGCCAGGACATGCTCCGCCGCATCACTCCCTGGGGCTTGGTGGCCACGGAAGGGCAGGTCCACGACGAAAACCGCGCCCGCATGATGCTCGCGATGCGGAAGATCCTTGCCCGCTGTGTGCCTGAAATGGCCGCCCGTGCCTGCCGGCATCGCCTCGCGATGCTCCAAGATGGCGACACCATCGACGTGGGGAGCCTTGCAAGGGATGTCACGCTCGGCGTCGCGATGGCGATTCTTTATCCGGCGACGGATGACACTCCGCCGACGCGCCCTGACGAAGGTGAGTTTGCCGCCAGGCTCTCGCGATCGAGTGCCTGGCTGCTGGGGCTTCCGCTCCCCTTACAATGGGGGGCTTTCGCGATCGACACCCGCGGCACGCTTCGTGCACTCGGATTCCAGAGGAAATTTCGACGACAGGTCGGCGAGGCGATTCAACGCGCCAGATCGAGGACGGTGGCTGAGGCTCCCGGCGACATGCTCTCGCTCCTCGTGCACGGATCGGAAACCGGGGGGCCGATGCCGGAGGAGTTTCTCGCAGACAACATCCTCAACCTCCTTCTCGCCGCGTACGAGACCTCGGGCAATGCCCTGGCATGGGCGATCTGGGAGGCTTCGGGGCGTCCAGCGATCCAGGCGCGGATCGCGGAGGAGGGGGGCACAATGCCCGACGATCCCGGCGCGCACGAGTCGTGGATGAACGATGCCCATTGGATCGACGCCACGCTCCGCGAAACACTCCGGCTCTATCCTTCGGTCTGGACCCTCTGCCGCCAGGCTCTCGCCGACTACCGTGTCGGAGAGTGGCTTTTCCCGCGTGGAACCGTGTTCATGGCCAGCCAGTGGGTGACCCAGCGGGATCCCCGCTGGTTTGCCAACCCGTTCAGGTTCGCCCCGGAGCGTTGGGAGGAAGAGCGAGCGGCCCTTGCGGCCGGG
>JBIIQL010000035.1:0-13286 GCA_044342095.1 Pirellulales bacterium | reverse complement strand
CGCTCGACAGGACGACGATCGTCTCGTCGGCGATCCCGTCCCGTTCGAGCTCGTCGAGGAGACGGCCGACGCTCTCGTCGATCGCCTTCACGCACGCCAGATAGTCGTGCATGTAGCGCTGATAGCGCCAGCGGACGAGATCCCTGCCGGCCGGGGCCGCCGCGCGGAAGGCTTCGTTCCGTGGTTCATAATGGGCGTTCCAGGCGACGAGATCCTCGCCGTCGATCCCCGGCGGCGCGACGAACTTCGCGTCGAGCGGGGTGAAGGTGCGATCGAGCCCCATGTCGTGGTCGCGGACGGCCTGGCTGCGGCCGGTGAAATCATCGAACAGCGTCGCCGGTTCGAGATGGGGGCGATCGCCGTCCCAGCCGAGGTGCCGGATCGCCGGCGACCACTCGCGGTGCGGCGCCTTGTGCTGCGTCATGAGCAGGAACGGCCGGTCACGGTCGCGCTGCCGCAGCCACTCGATGGAGCGGTCGGTGATCACGTCGGTGACATACCCGCGCTCGACCGCCTTCCCCGCCGCCGTGATCATCGGCGGGTTGTAGTAGATCCCCTGGCCCGGAAGGATCCGCCAGTGATCGAAACCGGTCGGATCGCTCCCGAGGTGCCACTTGCCGATCAGCGCCGTCTGCCAGCCGGCCGCCTGGAGCATCTTCGGGAAGGTCGGCTGGGTCGCGTCGAACCGGCAATTGGCGTTGTTGTAGAAGCCGTTCTTGTGGGAGTACTTGCCGGTGAGAATCGTGGCCCGGCTCGGCCCGCAGATCGAGTTGGTGACGAGGCAACGGTCGAACCGCATTCCCTCGCGGGCGAGCCGGTCGATGTTCGGCGTCTCGAGGAGATGACGCGACTCGCCGTAGGTCGACAGCGCCTGGCAGGTGAGGTCGTCGGCGAAAATGAAGAGGAGGTTGGGGGCACGGCCGTCAGCCGCCATCGTGGGGCGGAGTGACGGCAGCCAGAGAGGGGCGATCAGGAGGGCTCCAACGATCACTCGGAGCGACGAGGCGATGAGGCGAAGGACGGCCATGGTGTCGGGATTCCAGGGGGATTTGTACCCCCAGCTTACGGTCCCATCCCCAACTGCGAGCTTCGGTGATCATCCCTCCATCCGGGGGGAAGGGCTGTCAGGCCGTCGATTCCGCCGGACTGCGATGGGAGAGTCGTGGGAGGTTGGGTAAACTTGGAGGCATCGGCCGCGGAATCCCCGGATCAATGCCCCATGCCAGCCGGCAACACAGCCCTCATCCTCGGAATCGGCCACGAGGATGTGGACGCCGATCGGGAGCCGCTCTGGCGCCGGCTCGCGGAACTGACAGCCGTCGCTCTCCTGGCGCTGGCCGCGATCCTCGGTCCGCTGGCCCTCGGCGGCACGCATCCGCTCGGCAAGTTGGGCATCAATCTCCTCGTCGGCACGGCCACCCTTCTGTGGGCCGTGACGGCGCCCCGCTCCGGGTGGTTGGCCTGGCTGCCGATCGCTGTGGCCGGAGGAACGCTGCTCCAGATTATCCCGCTGCCGGCGCCCCTCCTCACGCTGATCGCCCCGTTCTCGGCGCAGTCGTGGGGCGCGGTTTCGGGAGGGGAACCGCTGCGGTGGGGCACGATCTCCATCGATCCCGGAGCCACGGCAGCGGCGATCCGGCAGGTGTTTCTCGGGCTCTCAGCGACCGTCGTGACGATGGATCTGTGCCGCCGTCCCCGGCGACGCCTCGTGCTCTGTGCGGCGATCGCGGCGGCTGGCTTGCTGATTTGGGGACTGGGGATCGTCTATCCGCTGAACGAGGATCATGTCGTGCTCGGCCGGCACGACCTCAAGGGACCGGAAGAGAATCTTTCCTGGTGCACCACGGTGCTTCCGCCGGTGCGCACGGCCGGGTTCGTCGAGTATTCGCAGTCGGGGCCGGTCCGGGTCGGCGACGAGGAATACTACCTGCCCCGCTGGCAGATCGGCGACGGGATGGGGTCGTACGTCGTCAGCAATCACTTCGCTGCCGGGATGTACCTCACCCTGCCGCTGTTCCTGGCCCTCTGTCGGCAACGCCTCCGCGGGCCGATCTGGTCGTGGGCGGGGGCGACGCTCTCGCTGGTCGTCTTTGCCGGTGCGTTCTGGACGGTCGGGATGGTGGCCCATTCCCGCGGTGGGGCCGGGGCGATGCTCCTCGCGACCGCCGTCTTCATGGCCTTCACGACCCGGGCCCGCTGGAGTCGATGGCTGTGGGCAGGGGTCTCCCTGATGGCGCTCATCGCCCTGATCGGATTTTTCACGATCTACTTTCTCCGGCTGACGTCTGTCGCCGAGGTGCTCCCTGACCTCGTCCGCGGGCCCTTGATGAACTTCTTCAACGATCCCCGCATCGCCCTCAACAAGATGTCGGCGCGGGCCTTCGCCGCGGCTCCCCTGTTCGGCAGCGGGCTCGGTACCTGGGGCTTCGTCCAGCCGAACTACGGCACGGGAATACCGGCGGTGTTCTATGCCCACAACGACTACGCGCAGATCGTCGCCGAGACGGGCCTGATCGGCGGGGTCGTGATGGGAGGGCTCTTGGCGGTGCTGTTGTCCGCGTTCGTGCGGACCTGGAAGGCATCCGAGTCGGAGCGGATGCTGGCCGCCGGGGCGTGGGCCTCACTCGCGGCCATCGGCCTCCACTCCTTCTTCGACTTCAACATGCACATCCCCGCCAACGCGCTGCTGGTCTGTCTCGTGGCGGGCATCGCCCTTTCTACGACGGCCTCGTTTCCCACCGGCTGCTTGCTGACGGAACGGGATCGGGCCGGCATTGCGCATGTTCGGGCGCCAGGAAGCGGCGCCATGCCGTGGTCGGCGCGACGGGGAATCGTCGCCGTGCTCATCGGCGGGGCGTGTGTGGTGACGATGCTGCTGAGCGCACGCGACTATGAGACCGAAAAGGTCGCCCGGCGACTCCGCTACGCCCTCTACAACATCCGCACCGCGAAGACCGAGGATGCCCGAGCCCTCGCCGTCGGTCGTCTCCAGTGGGGCATCGTCAACGCCAAGCGAGCCCGCCGCCTCCATCCGACCGACTCCGAATTGCCGATGCTCGCCGGCCAGGCGGCGCTCCATCTCGAGGCCCTCGACGAGGGCCTCGAGGGGGAGGATACGACGGTGTGGTTCCGACGGGCACGGAACTGCAATCCGCTGATGTGGGGATCACCGCGGGCCATTAGAGGTCAGTGATGGTCAGTGACAGTCGGTGACGACCGGGCCGTCGTGGTCGATGCGTCAGGACGGGGCCGGCCCGGGGCGGTCGCCCCGCCGCTTGCCACCGCCGGGCGATCCGGGCCGCCGGGGACGATAGCCGACGCTGCCGCGGCGACGCTGTTCCCGTTTCCCGGCCGCCGGGCCACCGCGGATGTGATCACCGGAGGTCTGCTCCTCGAAGGCCCGATTGGCATCGCGGCGGCGGCGCTCGAGGGCCTCGCGGGGGGGGGCCGCGGGGATCAGGCAGTCGCAGCCGGAGCCGATGAGGTCACGCCGCCCGGCCTCTTCGAGGGCCTGCTTCACCTCGAACCAGTTCTCCGGTTTGAAGAATTGGAGAAGGGCCCTCTGGGTGCGCCGATTCCGCATCCCCTTGGCGATCTTCACCGGCTTCCCGGTCATCGGATCGAGGCCGGTGTGGTACATGCAGGCGGCGATGTCGAACGGGCTGGGGATGAAGTCCTGCACCTGATCGGGCTTGTAGCCGTTCTGCTTGAGGAACACCGCCAGTTCGATCATCTCGGCGATGTCGCTGCCGGGGTGGCTGGCGATGAAGTAGGGAACGGTGTACTGCTTCTTGCCGACGCGCCGGCTCGCTTCGCGGAAGGCCTCGTCGAACTTCACGAAGTCGTCCGCCCCGGGCTTCTTCATGAGGTCGAGGACTTCGGCGTTGACATGCTCCGGGGCGACCTTGAGATGGCCGCCGACATGGTGGGCCGCGAGTTCCTCGAGGTAGGCGGGATCCCGTCGGGCGAGATCCATCCGGACCCCCGATGCGACGAGGACCCGCTTCACCCCCGGCACGTCTCGCGCTTCGCGCATCAGGGAGCGGAGGGGCCCGTGGTCGGTGCCGAGGAGTTTGCAGACGGTGGGGTGGACGCACGAGAGCCGGCGGCACTTCGCCTCCACCTCCGGCCGCGTGCAGCGCATCTGGTACATGTTCGCGGTCGGGCCGCCGATGTCGGAGACCGTCCCCTTGAAGCCGGGCTGGGTGGCAAGGAGGCGGATTTCGGAGAGGACCGATTCTTGCGACCGGCTCTGGATGATCCGTCCCTCGTGGGCCGTGATCGAACAGAACGTGCAGCCACCGAAACAGCCGCGCATGATCTGGACGCTGTGCTGGACGACTTCGAACGCCGGGATCCTTGCGGATCCGTAGGAGGGATGGGGGAGCCGGGTGAAGGGGAGTCCGTAGACTCGGTCCATCTCACCCTGCTCCAGCGGCAGGGCGGGAGGGTTGACGACGATCGATTCCCGGCCGTACCGCTGCACGAGCTGACGGGCGTTGTGCGGGTTGGTCTCGAGGTGGGAAATCCTGGTCATCGTGCAGAAGGCGATGGGGTCGCTGACCACGGCCTCGAACGTGGGGAGGTCGAGGGTCTCGGACCCTGAAGGCGGAGCCTCGCTCGCCCCGAGGCGGTAGGCGACGCCGCGGAGATCACGCAGGTCGCGGACGGTCTCGCCGGCCCCGAGGCGACGGGCGATCTCGAGGACCGTCCGCTCCCCCATGCCGAAGACGACGAGGTCGGCTTTGGAGTCGAGGAGGATCGAGCGCCGGACCGTGTCGCTCCAGTAGTCGTAGTGGGCCAATCGGCGCAGCGACGCCTCCACTCCGCCGGCCACCACCGGCACGCCGGGGAATGCCTCCCGCGACCGCTGACAGTAGGCGAGCGTGGCCCGGTCGGGACGGCGGCCGATGCGACCGTCGGGGGAGTAGGCGTCGTCGTTGCGCACCTTCCGGTTGGCGGTGTAGTGATTGATCATCGAGTCCATGTTGCCCGCCGAGATCCCGAAGAACAGCCGGGGTCGGCCGAACTCGCGCCACGGCTCGCAGCTGTTCCAGTCGGGCTGCGCGAGCACGGCCACGCGCCACCCCGCCGCCTCGAGGAGACGGCCGATGAGGCCGTTGGCGAAGCTCGGGTGATCGACGTAGGCGTCTCCCGTGACGAGGACGACATCGATCGAGTCCCAGCCCCGTTCCTCCATCTCCGCCCGGCTCGTCGGCAGCGGGGGCGGGCACGGCTGGCCCGGGACGCGAGGGCAGGGGGGGGGCAGGGCGAGGGGGCCGGCGGGGGCGGTGGACGGCATGGGTGCAGCGGGACGGGCTTGAGGAACGGGCGCCACACCAGCGGGCGATGCTGAATCCTACCCTGCTCACCCTGGCTCAGCCCGGAGTTCCGGGGCGGATTCACCCCAGCAGGGTCGCGCAGGCTTGAAGGGGATGCAGTGGTATAGTCACGGATCTTGTTCATGAGGGTTTTTCCGGTGGCGTCGCCTTCTCTCTTCCGACTTTCCCACTCCGCCGGCGGCATCGCCGCGACGGGGATGGTCGCGGTCTTGCTGACGTTCGGAAATCCCCCGCTGCGGGCGGAGGAAACGTCCGCCGAGGCGATTGGGGAGTGGATCGGACAACTCGGGGCCGAACAGTTTGCCGTCCGGGAGGCGGCCAGCCGGTCGCTCGCCGCGGCAGGTCCTGCCGCCCTCGGGCCCCTCGCTGAAGCTGCCCGGGGGGGCGATCTCGAGGTCGCCAGTCGCGCTCTCGACGTCATCCGCGGCTACCTCGATCCCCCTGTCGCGGCCGGGGAAATCCTCGGGGATGGGGAGGAGGCGGGCGATCAGTCGGCTGGCGGGGAGGCCCGTGAGGACGTCCCCCTCACGCTCCAGGACGTGGGCTTGGCACTCGAAGCCGAGCGGATCCTCGAGACGCTCGCGGAAGGGCCGCCCGGTCCGGTGTCGCACGTCGCCGCCACCACGCTTGAATACCACCAACTCGGGATGCACGAGGCCGCCCAGGAGCGGCTCCTGGCGCTCGGCGCGAAGATCAACGACAACTACCTCTCGATGGCCAGCGGAAAGCGCGGCTTGGAGGCCGTCATCGACACCCGCTGGAAGGGGAGCACGGAGGACCTCCGGCTCCTCCCTCGGCTCCGTAATCTCCGGCATGTCGGGATCCACGGTCTGAAAATCGATCCTCCCACGCTCGCGCTGCTCGGTCGCCTGCGGAGCCTCGAGAACATCCAACTCTATGGGACTGGCGTCAGTGACGAAGCCGTGGCGACGTTGGCCGCCCGCTTCCCGAATGCGGAAATCGACGTCCGCAAGGGGGGCAAGCTCGGGGTCGGCGGCCAGCGGATCGTCGGCCCCTGTCAGATCACCCAAGTGGTCGCCGGCTCCGCGGCCGACCGCGCCGGCCTGCAGATCGGCGATGTCGTCCTTTCGATGGACGGCGTGGCGGTGAAGAACTTCGAGGGCCTGACGGAGTACGTCGGGCGCCATGGTCCGGGGGAGTCGATCGAGGTGGAGGTCGAGCGGGCCGTGGCCGGCAAGGTTCCGCAGCGATTCACCACCACCGTCACCCTCGACGGATGGGATTGATCAGCCCCGGATGACGGAAAGGGAAGCATGGCCGAGGAGAAGGTCGACGTCCGTTGGCATGACCATGCCGTGAGCCGGGAGGACCGGGAGCGGGCGGCCGGTCACAAGGGGTGTGTTCTCTGGTTCACCGGTCTCTCTGGCTGTGGCAAGAGCACGCTTGCCAATGCCGTCGATCGCCGACTCCACGCCAGGGGCTCGAGGAGCTTCGTTCTCGATGGCGACAACGTCCGTCTCGGGCTCAACGCCGCCCCCGCGCTCCTTCGCCAGCGCCACGACGAGGCCTTTGCCACTCGCTTCGGGCTCGGCTTCGGCCCCGCCGACCGGGAAGAGAACATCCGGCGGATCGGCGCCGTGGCCGACCTGTTCGCGCAGGCCGGGATTATCGCCCTGACGGCCTTCATCAGCCCCTACCGACGCGACCGGGATGCCGTACGGGCCATGCTCCAGCCGGGGGACTTCGTCGAGATCCATGTCGAAGCGCCGCTTGCCGTCTGCGAGGCTCGCGACCCGAAGGGGCTCTACAAGAAGGCCCGGGCGGGTGAAATCAAGGGATTCACCGGGATCGACGATCCCTACGAAGCCCCCCTCGCGCCCGAATTGGTGGTCGATTCCGCGGCCCGCTCCCCGGAGGACCTCGCCGAGGAGGTCCTCCGCTGGCTCGAGAAGGCCGGGAAGATCCCCCGGGCGTGACCGGGCGGATCACTTCCGCGGGCCGATGAGCTCGACGAAGTTACCGTCCGGATCACGGACGACCGTCAGGTACATCTTCCCGGGAACGAGCGATTCCGGGAGGAGGACGGGGGACTTGGCGATCGGCTTGACGCCGATCTTCGCCAGCCGCTCGAGCGCTGCGGTCGTGTCGGCCACCATGATCGTCAGATAGCGGAAGCCGGTGTGGCTGTGGATGAACTCATGGTCGCCTTCTCGTGGCGACGTGCCCGCGACCTCCATGAGCTTGAGCTTCGTCGCCCCCGTCCCTTCGCCGAGGGCGAGCACCTTGATCGTGAGTGGCTTGCTGTCGGTCAGCCCCGCAGCCGCGCCAATCTCGGCCGGGACATCAAAAGCCGACAGTTCCGTGAAGCCGATCCCCTCGGTGTAGAAGCGGACCGATTTCGGCAGGTCGGTCACCACCGTTCCCAGATCGATCGTCACCGACGGGAAGCTCCCCGGCTCTGCGCCGTGGGCCGTGGAAGACACGACGAGGATCGCGAGCAGGGTTGCGAGGATCGGGCGGAGCATCGTTGGGCTTTCTGGATGGTGGGGGAAAGGCTGGAACGACGAGGCCCCCG
Source organism: Pirellulales bacterium (assembly GCA_044342095.1). GTDB lineage: Bacteria > Planctomycetota > Planctomycetia > Pirellulales > UBA1268 > QWOP01. The sequence goes on along the minus strand of JBIIQL010000035.1, from coordinate 5,408 downwards.
GTGGCATCGTGATCCACCGGGGGCCTCTGGAGTGGACGAAGGCCGTGGATGGCTTTGTCCACGGACGACTAGTCGAGGAAGCCGGACAGTTCCTCGCTCCGGGCCGGGGCCTGGAGCTTGCGAACAGCCTTGGCTTCGATCTGCCGGATCCGCTCACGCGTCACCTTGAAGATGTGGCCAACCTCCTCGAGGGTGTAGCTGTAGCCGTCGCCCAAACCGTAGCGGAGCTTGATGATCTCCCGCTCCCGATAGGAGAGGCTCTTGAGGACCTTGGCGATCCGGTTGCGGAGCATCTCCTGGGCGGCACCCACAGCCGGGTTCTCGGCCCCCGTGTCGGGGAGGAGGTCGCCAAAATGGCTGTCCTCGCTGTTGCCGACGGGGCGGTCGAGACTGATCGGGTAGCGGCTCATCGCCGATACCCGCCGCGTCTCGTCGACGGGCGTTCCGGCGCGGGCGGCGATCTCCTCGATCGTCGGCTCGCGTCCGTACTCCTGGAGGAGTTGCCGGGCGACGTTCCGGACCCGCGACATCGTCTCCACCATGTGTACCGGGATGCGGATCGTCCGGCTCTGGTCGGCTACGGCGCGGGTGATCGCCTGCCGAATCCACCAGGTCGCGTAGGTGCAGAACTTGAACCCGCGGCGGTATTCGAACTTGTCGACCGCCCGCATCAGGCCGGCGTTCCCCTCCTGGATGAGGTCGAGGAACGAGAGGCCACGATTGCGGTACTTCTTGGCGATCGACACGACGAGACGGAGGTTGCCCTCCGAGAGCCCGCGCTTCGCCTTCTGATACTGGGCATAGATCTGCTTGATCTCGCTGACCCGCCGCTTGAGGCTCTTCGGAGTCTCCTGGCAGGCCTTGAGGATCATCCGATATTCATCGACGAGCTTCTGCCGCCCGGCGGGGGGCTGCTTGCTCTTCTTGTGGGCGTCGATCTTGAGCCGCAGTTCCTTGATGCGGCGGACGAACTCCTCGAGCGTCGGGATCATCGCTTCGATCCGCTGGGTCCGCAGGCCGAGTTCCTCGACGAGGCGGACGCACCGACGGCGACGGCGGCCGAGGCGGGCCCAGGCCTCGCGCCGCTCCGACATCTTCCGCTTCTTCGAGAGGGCGATGCGGTAGTCGGACTTGTTCTGCTTGAGGAGGACGTCGAGCGTGCGGAGGTTGTGGGGAAGGCGACCGAGGATCTGATCCTTCTCGAGACGGTCGGTCACCGACACCTGCACGGTGCGATCGAAGGGGAGCTCGCCACGGTGGACCCGTGACAACACCTTGAACGCCTGCTGGCACACATACTCGCACTCGAGCAGTTTTGCCCGGAACGCCGCCCGGGTCGTCTCGATCTGACGCGCCAGCCAGATCTCCTGGGCGCGGGTGAGGAGAGGGATCTCGCCCATCTGCGTCAGGTACATCCGCACCGGATCGTCAGACCAGTTCTCCCCCTGCTCGATGAGGACGTCCTCGGTCTCGCCGGACGACTCAATCTCCGTCTCGACCTCGGCATCGATGTCACCGTCGGAGAGCACGCCGGCATCGTCGTCGGCGAGCATGTCGGCGTCGGCCTCCTCGGCATCGACGACCTTGACCGTGAGATCCTCGACGTCCTGGGGATTGGAGACGACATCGTCTTCGAGTTCATCCAGCAGCGAGTCGTACAAGGTTGGAACTCCTTCGTGGAACGGATTCACTGGGCGGGTTCGATCGGACCGGTCAACCGCAGGGAGAGGCGTTGTGCATTCCCCGCGGTGCGGCTTCAGGCATCGCGTCGGCGTTCCTGACTGGCCCAGCAACGACCGCTTCCTGCGGTCGCCCCAAGTCGATCAGCCAAAGTGCAGCAGCCAAAGTCCATCATTCGGAACGCCGACAGTGTGATTCAAGGGGGGAGCAAGTCCAGAGGCTCGAATCCACCTCCGGGAAAGGGCGTGAACGGGCAGAGATCGGGGGGCGTGGCCTCGGCACAAGGAAGCGTGGAAACCGAATCAGAGAACGAGCCGGAGCCCCGGCCGGAACAAGCGGAATGCGGACGGGAAACGGTCCGCCGGGGACCATGCAGCCGGACTCGTGCCAGCATCGCTGGCCGGAACGTGCTCGAGGCGAACCAGGGAGTCTGAAATGCCCTCCGGCACCCACGGCCACTGGGCCGTCTGGCCGGCCAGGGAACTGGCAGGCCCGGGTGAGGACGCCGACGGCCCATCGCGCTCTGGTCCGAGCCGCCGATGTGGTGCCATGCCGAGCGTCCGGAAGGCAAAGGATTATGACGCTGTGGGGGGCGGAAGGCCAACTTTTTTTCCCCTTCTTTCCGCGATTGTTCGAGGATTCGCCCGGCAAATGGTAAAAAAATCCTGGTACGTCGTTTCTGCGGCCACTGGAGCCCCTTCCCGATGCCTTCCTTTCTCCTCCCCTGCAACTGCGGCGCGGACATTTCGGTGACCTCGTCCCAGGCCGGTGGGCTGGCGATCTGTCCCGCCTGCGGCCGCGAGGAGCCGGTCCCACGATTGCGGGATCTGGGGAAGTTGCGTGTGGCCACGGCGCCCCGCGGAAAGGGAGAGGCCAACGCCGGACGGCGCTTCACGGGGCTGCATGGGCTCGTCGTGGCGGGCGGCCTGCTGGCGGCCACCGCCGGGCTGCTGTCGGTGTCGTTCTCGATTCCCGAGGTCGACTTGTTCGACGACGCCACGATCAAGTCGTCGGTCATGAAGGCCCCGACGGACGAGGTCTACACGGCGTGGGCCACGCGTCTGGCCCACGCGTCGGTCGATCGGCCGCCGACGGACCAGGAAGCGAAAATGAAGGCGCGAGCCGACTACTACATCACGCTCCGCAACGGCCTCCGCGCCGCGGCCGCCTTGGGGGCCCTCGCGGCGCTCGTCGGTGTCGTGGGGGTGCTTTCGAAGCGGAAGGCCGACGGCCCATGAGGGGCGCCTTCATCACCCGCACCGGTCCCCCGGATGTGATCGAGGTCGGCAGCCTGCCCGACCCGGTTCCGGGGCCGCGCGAAGCGCTCGTCCGCGTCCGGGCCTGCGCCGTCAATCCGATCGACACCTACGTCCGCACAGGCGCGGTCGCCTTCCCGCTCCCGTTCCCGTTCGTCGTCGGGTGCGATCTGGCCGGCGAAGTCGTCGCCGTCGGCAAGGAGGTCCAGTCGCTCCGCCCCGGCATGCGCGTCTGGGGATCCAACCAGGGATTGCTCGGGCGCCAGGGAACCTTCGCCGAGCTTGCCGTCGTCGACGAACGCTGGCTCTACCCCACCCCCGATTCGGTCAGCGACCGGGACGCGGCGGCGGCGGCCCTCGTCGCGATCACCGCCCATCTCGGGCTGGTGACCCACGCCGCGCTCCGGCCGGGGGAGATGCTGTTTGTCAACGGAGCTTCGGGAGGGGTGGGGAGCGCCGTCGTTCAGGTGGCGCGAGCCCTCGGGGCCCGCGTGATCGGCACCGCCGGCACCGAGGAGAAGCGAGCGCGGGTGCGGAGCCAGGGGGCCGAGGAGGCCTTCGATTACCGGGCTGACGATCTCGTCGATTCGGCCCGGTCAGCGGCTCCGGATGGCATCGATGTCTACTGGGAGACGCAGCGCGAGCCGATGTTCGATCGGGCCGTCGGCCTGCTCGCCGACGGGGGAAGGATCGTCCTCATGGCGGGGCGCGAAGCGCGGACGCCGTTCCCGGTCGGGCCGTTCTACGTCAAGGGATGTCGGATGGTGGGATTTGCGATGTTCAAGGCCGATTGGCGCCTCCAAGCCGCGGCGGCGGTCGACATCAACCGTTGGATGGCCGCGGGGCGCCTCCGGGTGCCGATCGCCCGCGTGCTGCCGCTCGAGCAGACGTCACTGGCCCATGCCCTCCAGGAATCGGCGACCGTGGCGAGGACGGGCGTCCTCGACGGCAAGATCGTCATCGAACCGTGACACGCACGCGAAACGTCATCCGGCCGGTCGAGAGGGAGGGGAGATGAGGAACGAATCGGGCACTGATCGCCGCTCAGTGCCCCACCGCTCGGCGTCCCGCCGTCGATGGCTCGTCACGGTGGCCGTCGCTGTGGCCCACGGTGGCTTGGTGTCGTCGAGGCCTACCTTCGGCCAGGCGCCGAAGCCCCCGGTCATCAAATCGCCAGGGGGGATCCGCACCGGGATCTTCGGCCTCGAGGCGAAGGGAAACCGCTTCGTCTATGTTTTCGACCGCTCGGCGAGCATGGGAGAGCCGGATGGCCAGCCACTGGCCGCCGCGAAACGGGAGTTGATCCGGAGCATCGACGAACTCGGCGATGTGCAGCAGTTCTACGTCATCTTCTACAACGACCGTCTCCAGGTCTTCTCGCCGGCCGGGAGCCGGGGGCGACTCGTGTTTGGCACCGAGGAGAATCGGCGCGCGGCGCGGAGGTTTGTCGAGGGGGTACGGGCTGACGGCGGGACGCGGCATGCCGAAGCCCTCGCCGCGGCTTTCCGGCTCGCCCCCGATGTCGTCTTCCTTCTCACCGACGCCGACGCCAAGGACGATCTCACCGACGCGGAGTTCGAACGGCTCGCTCGGCTCGGCAGCGGAAGCCGGTGCATGATCGTGCAATTCGGCGATGAGTCGCGCCGCAGCCCGCGGCTCGCCGACCTCGCCGCCCGCTGTGGCGGCGCTTACCGGATCCTCACGCTCGACGACGAGGTCGTCGCTGACGAAGAGGCCGCTGCCGAGCGTCAGTTGGGCCGGTAACCCTTGGTGAAGCCCGGAGCTCGCGCCGAACGAGTGGCGGGCGCTGTGGCCGAGGCGCGAGGAGCGGCGGAGCGCTGCTGGGAAGCGCGGGGTACCTGGGCCGTCGCAGCGGCCTGAGCGACGGCCGTGTCGCGGCCGCTCGGCAGCATCCGCGGCGCCTCGGCGGCGGTGTCGCGAACGGTGACGGACTGTTCGGCGACGGCGGTCGCGACCGGAGCCCGGGTGAAGCGTCGGGTAAGGACCTCGGCTTCGGAGCCGGTGACAGACTCGTCGCTGAGGGCCGTGGGACTCGGGACCGAGAGCGCGGAGATCACCGCGGATCGCGGGCGGAGGGCCGTCCGCAGCGGCGATGGCGAGGGTGTGCCGGCGTCGGCCATCCGGGCCGCCTCGACGGCTGGCGTGGGAGCGAGCGGTGTGACCGCCACGGCCGCCGGTTCCGGTGCGACCACGACGGGGGCAGGAGGATCGTGCGGCGGTTGGGGCTGAGCGGTCGGAGTTGTCAAAGCGACCGGAGTCGTGACGACGGTCTCCGTCGGTGTCGTGGTCTCGATCCGCGGGGCGCTCGAGGCCACGGCCACCGGAGCGGTGGACGGAACGGGTTCGACCGCGGGCGTGTCGGGCTTGGTGGTCACGACCACCGGCGCGGTGACGTTCGCGGTGGCCGTGGTCGAGCCAGTGGCGAAGGTCGTCGACACCGTCGTGACGGTA
>JBIIQL010000034.1:0-13339 GCA_044342095.1 Pirellulales bacterium | reverse complement strand
TTTACTGGATCGAGTTCGGTGGCCGGCTCCTTGCCCTCGACAAGCACGCCCGCGAGCCGCGGCTCGTCGGTCAGGTCACCGTCACGACCGCCCAGGAAAACGGCCTCATCGGTCTGGCACTCGATCCCCACTTCACCGACAACGGCCACGTTTTCCTCCAATACTCCCCTCCCGACTTCGAAGGGCAGCACGTCAGTCGGTTCACGATTCGCAACGGCCTCCTCGATCTGGCTTCGGAGAAACTGCTCCTGGCGTTTCAGGAGCAACGAAAAGAATGCTGCCACCATGCGGGGTCTCTCGCTTTCGGCCCCGACGGCTGCCTGTTCATCGCCACGGGCGACAACACCCATCCCCATGGCGACTCCCAGGGCTACGCGCCGATCGACGAGCGCCCGGAGAAGGCCCCGTGGGACGCGCAAAAGTCATCGGCCAACACGGCGTCATTGAGCGGGAAGATTCTTCGTATCCGTCCTCGCGCCGACGGCAGCGTGGAGATCCCCGAGGGAAATCTGTTCCCCCGCGACGGTGCCTCCGGGCGGCCGGAGATCTACTGCATGGGCTGCCGCAACCCCTGGAGGATGTCGGTCGATTCGCAGACCGGCACGGTCTATTGGGGAGAGGTCGGGCCCGATGCCGGCGGCGAGGGCCCGCGCGGCCCGCGGGGCTACGACGAGATCAACCAAGCGAAGGGGCCGGGCAATTTCGGTTGGCCCTACTTCATCGGCGACAACCTTGCGTACGCCGACTACGACTACGCCACCGGCGCGGTCGGATCCCTTTTCGATGCGGCCGCACCGGTCAACGCCTCCCCCAACAACACCGGTTCGAGCGTCCTCCCTCCGGCGCGGCCGGCGTTCCTCTGGTATCCCTACGGCGCCTCGCCGGCGTTCCCGGAACTTGGCGAAGGTGGGCGGACGGCCTGCGCGGGGCCTGTCTATCACGAGGCCGAACACGCCGATTCGCCGACGCGGTTCCCCTCCCACTTCGACAACTGCCTGTTCATCTACGAATGGACGCGGAACTGGATCAAGGTCGTCCGCCTCGACGACCAGCAGCGTGTCGCCGGCATCGAAGCCTTCCTCCCCGATCGACCGTTCGCGCGGCCAATCGACCTCCAGTTCGGCGCGGACGGGGCCCTCTATCTCCTCGAGTACGGCGACACCTGGGGGGTGAATGCGAATGCCCGGCTCGTGCGGATCGACTATGTCCGCGGCAACCGGCCGCCGGTGGCGGTGGCCGCCGCGGAGAACAACATCGGCCGTCATCCGCTGACGGTGAAACTCTCGAGCGATGGCACCTTCGACAAGGACGGCGATCGACTCGACCATGCATGGCGGATCATCCGCTCCCCTGAAGGGGACGCCGCGACCGCTTCCTCCGTGCCGACAGGCGTCCCCCCGGAGGCGACGGCGGTGGTCGCCTCCCGCGAGGCCCATCCCACGCTCTCGTTCACCGAGCCGGGGGTCTACACGGTGGAGTTGGTCGTCCGCGACCCTTCGGGCGCCGAGCGGAGCGCGTCGGTGCCGGTGGTGGTCGGCAACGCTCGTCCCGAAGTCCGGTTTGCCAGCCCCTCCGACGGTGACTTCTTCGACCCGGAGAAGCCGATCGACTTCCGACTCCTGATCCGTGACCACGAGGACGGCACGAACGATACGGCAGCGGCCGATGCCGACGGGCTCGATGATCTCTTGTCGGAGGATGTCCCCCGGGCGGCCGTGCACGCCGGCCACGTCGCCGAGGGAGCCGCGGCCGTTCCCCCCGGGCTCGATCAGATGCGGCGAAGCGACTGTTTCAATTGCCATGCCGTCGACCAACCGCGCGTCGGCCCGCCGCTGGTGGAGGTGGCGAACAAATACCGTGGCAAGGAGGGGGCCCTCGAAGCCTCGGTCGAGCGGGTCCTCAAGGGCTCCACCGGCGTGTGGGGCAAGATCCCGATGATCCCTCACTCCCACCACACCCCCGACGAGATCCGCGAGATGGTCGGCTGGATCTATTCACTCACTCCTTCGGCGCTGACGCGCGTGTTCACCGGCTTCGTAGGGAGCATTCCGGTGACGCCGGAGGAGGTCAACAAGGGGGGCCGCTACCGGCTCGAGGCGACCTATCTCGACCGGGGCGTCGGCTCGATCCCGGCGCTTGCCGGCACGGCGACGGTGTTTCTCCGGCCGCGGCTCACCGAAGCCGAGACCGCCGACGAGATCCGCGGGCCGCAGGTGCTCGCCTCAGGGAATGCCGGCGGGGGGAAGTTTCTCGGCGCCGTCGATCACGGCCATTGGCTCCGCTTCCGTGATGTCGCCCTCGACGCCGTCGGGGGAGCGACGCTGCGAATGGCGTCGGCCGGGGCAGGGGGCGCGGTGGAACTCCGCCTCGACGCCGCCGACGGGCCGCTCCTGGCGACGGTGCCGGTGGAGGTCAACGGTCAGTGGGAGCAGTTTTACGACCGCTCGGCGACCTGGACACCGGTCGCCGGCCGCCACGATATCTACCTCCGCTTCATCCACCCGCAGCAGGCAGGCGGGATGATGAACCTCGACAGCCTCCACTGGGACAGACGCTCTGACACGCTCCAGGAGGCAACCGGGGATCCGGGGCTTGATGCCAGGGGACCCTGATCCTGCCGGTCAGGGAGGAGCGGGCGTGGCCACGGCGGTCGTCGTCGCGGTGGCGGACGTTCCGACCGGCCTGACGGCTGACGCTCGTGCCAACGGTTGCCAACGTCCGTCGCGGAATTGGCTTCCCTCGGACCCTGCCGCGGTGAGGCGGATCCTCACCGCGCCGTCGGTGCGCACCACCCGTGCCGGACGGTCGGCCCCGGCCGCCGTGGCGTAGGCCCGGCTCACCTCCTCGAACCGCGGGCCCGCCGCGCCACTCACGATCACCCACGCTGGTGCCGTCGCCCGCGCCAGACTCGGCGGCAGGCTCGAGGGGCTGCCATGGTGGGGAGCGATGAGAAGGTCGCAGGGACCGGGATCGGCAGCCACGAAGCGATCGAGGGCAAGCCCTTCGAGGTCACCGGTGAGGAGGGCCCTCCGGCCTGCCGACTCAACCGCCACGACGAGGCTCGTCTCGTTGTCGGGGGAGGGGAGCACCTTCCCGTCGCAGGTGTGCGGGTGAAGGACGCGCACCCGACAGAGCGGATCGAAGGGAATCTCGTCCCCGGCCGAGACGGCCCTGACGGGGATTCCCGCGGCGGCAATCCGCGTGAGGATCTCGGCGACGGCGGGAGCCGGGCTTGCGAGGAAGGCCTCGGGAACGACAACACGGCCGATCTCGAAGCGCTCGAGGAGATCGGGGACGCCATTGAAATGATCGGTGTCGGCGTGGGAAATGACGAGCGTGTCGACGCGATCGATCCCCTCGCTCCAGAGCAACGACGAAAGCCCACGCCCCGCCGCCACGCCGGCGCCGAGTCTGCCGGCGTCGTACACCAAACACCGTCCGCCCGGTCCGCGGACCACCAGACCGCAGCCGTGCCCCATCGACGCCGCGATCACCTCGAGGCTTGCCGCCGGCTCGACGGGGAGCGAGCCGACGAGGAGGCCGACCGCAGCCCACGCTCCCGCTGCACAGGCCCAGAGCGATGGGCGCACAAGCCGTGCTGTGGCCACCGCCAGAAGGATCACCACGAGCCCGACATACCACCCCGTCGTCCACCAGGACGGCGGTCCGGCGACCCAGTGAAAGGCCCAGGGGACTCGCGCGGTGGAGCCGACTGCCAACTCGATCCCCGCCAGAGCTCCGTCGCACACCGCCCCGCCGACAGCCGCGACGGGCCAGCAGACCTGGGCGGCGAGGAGGCAGAGGAATCCACCGACCATCGCCACGCCGACCAGCGGCGCGATGAGGGGATTGAGGAGCAGACCGACCGGGCTGAAGACATGGAAGTGGGCCGCCACCAACGGCGCCGTCGCCAGCCAGACCGCGGCCCCGATGAGGAGGGCATCGACGGCGTCGCGCCCCCGCCGGCGGATCGCCCGATGCAGCGGCGAGCGCGAGCGGTCGATGAGCCGGGCGATCGGATCGTCGTCGCGACGCCCGGCGGCAGTCGCCGTCGCCGCCCCGATGAGGACGGCTGTGGAGAGGAACGAGAGTTGACTGCCGATGCGGAGGATCTCCGGCGGGTGCCACGCGAGAACGACGATTCCGACCGCAGCCAGCGCGTTGAGCCCGGCAGCGCGGCGACCGCAGGCGAGCCCGAGGCAGGCCAACCAGACCAGGAGCGTCGAGCGGAGCACCGGGGTCTCGCCGCCGACGAGGATCATGTAGAGCCCCGTCGCCACTGCCACCACGCCGAGGGTGGCCGCGCGAGGCAGCCGGAGGAGCCTGGCGATGGCGAACAGACCGGCAGCCAGGAGAGCGACATGAAGGCCGGAGATCGAAAGAATGTGGACGGTGCCGGTGACCATGAACGACTCGGTCAATTCTGGCTGGAGCGCTTCGCGCGTGCCGAGGAGGAGGGCCGAAGCGAGCGCCGCACGCTTCGCCGAGACATGCTGCCGCAGTGCCGAAGCGCCCCGGTCACGGATCTCCTCGAGCACCGCCGCGAGCGTTGGCCATCCCGGCCGGGAAAGCTGCGTGAGCGCCTCCGCTCCCTCGACCCGAATCACCGAAAGGGAGCGTTCCTGCCGGGCCCGCGCACGCTGGTCGAACTCGCCTGGATTTCCCGGTCGCGTCGGCCGCACGCCCCGGCCCCATACGCGGCACCGCTCCCCTGGGGCGATCCGCGGCGGGGGGCCATCGACGACGAGCACGGCCCGGCCGGATGCCGCCCGCCAGGTCTCACCATCGCGAACCGCCGTCACCCTCAGCAGGCAGTCGCTCGACGGCGGTCGCCCCCCTCCCCGGAGCGGATCGGCCGATCGGCGAATGAGACGCGGCGCGGTGACGAGCGTCCCCTCCACGACCAGTGGCTGCGGCCGATCGCCGAGGCTCCAGGCGAGATCGTCGGCGGCGAACAGCCGAAAGCGTGCCGTGGCCCACCCAGCCCCGGTCGCGGCGATCGCCACGACAAGCAGCGCTGCGGCCATCCCATCTCCTCGACGGGACGCCCGCCTCCAGGCCCCGAGCGTCACAAGCGCGATGATCCAGCAGCCGACCGCCGGCAGGGGCACGAAGAGCGCCAGCCCCATCCCCGCCAGGAGAACAGCGGCCACGACCACCAGCGGACGTGCAGGAAGGGGATCGCGGCGCCACCACCCACCGTCGCCGAGCGCCGATTGACAGCCGTCGACGGCGTGCCAAACCCATCCGCCGATGCCCCGCCACCAACCGTGCAACGACCCCATCCCCTCGACTCCCGGAGAGCCGCTGACCGGATCGTTCCCTCTCCCGCCGTGCGAAAGCGCGATCCGCTGGACAAATGTCCTACCGCCGCGGAGTGGGGGATGCAACGCTCCGGCGTGCGGGCCGCGGGGGATCGCTCAAGCCTTGCGGGCCTGAACGATCCGGGGCAGCCCGGCCATGTCGGCGAGCGTCGGTCCGGGAACGAGCCCGGGCCGGCGGGCGAGGATCGCCTCGGCCGCCTTCACGGTCGACGGCCCGATCTCCACCAGGAGCCAGCCGCCGGGCGCCAGCCGGCCCTCGGCCGCGGCGACGAGCCGCTCGACGACCTCGACGCCGGTCGGCCCCGCCACGAGGGCCCCCTTCGGCTCATGGTCGCGGACGTCGCGGGGCAGCCCGGCAAACTCGTCGGCACGGACGTAGGGGGGATTGCTGACGATGCAGTCGAAGGGCCCGGCCGCGGCGGGGGTATCGAGGAGGTCGCAGGCGACCAGGTCGATCCGCCCATCGAGCGCGTGGCGGGTGACGTTGCCCCGCGCCACCTCGAGGGCGTCGGCCGAGATGTCGGTGGCGACAACGCGGGCCTTGGGGAGGTGCTTGGCCAGGGCCACCGCGATGGCCCCCGAGCCAGTGCCGACATCGGCGATCCGTGGCGATTCGAGGGGGCGACACAGGTCGATGGCACGGACGACGAGTCCCTCCGTCTCCGGGCGGGGAATGAGGACAGCAGGGGAGACCGCCAGCGCCAGCGAGAAGAACTCCCGGCTGCCGACGAGATACGCGACCGGCTCCCCTTCGCCGCGCCGCTTGACGAGGCCGCGGAACCGCGTCCGCCCGGCCTCGTCGACCACCTCGTCGAAGGCCGTGTAGAGAGCGATCCGCGGACCGCCGCGGACATGGGCAAGCAGCACCTCGGCATCGAGCCGGGGGGAATCGCTCCCCTTGCCGGCGAGCCAGTCGGTCGTCCAGGTGAGCAGGCGCCCCACCGTCCACACGTCGTCGGTCATCAGGGATGCTCCGCTTCGTTCAGACGGTCGACGGTCACGACGTCGCCGGCTTCGAGGATCGTTCCATGTCGGCCCGGCGCTGTTGGCGGGCATGCTCTTCGATCGCCTGAATCACCAGTCCGAGGCGACCGGCCATCACCTGATCGAGCGTGAAACTCTCGTTGATACGGTGATCGGTCAGCCGGTTCTGCGGAAAATTGTAGGTCCGGATCCGCTGGCTCCGGTCGCCGGAGCCGACGAGCGTCCGCCGTTCGCTGGCCCGCTTCTCGTGTTCGATGCTGCGGCGGAGCTCGTAGAGCCGCGCCTTGAGGACGCGCAGCGCCTTCGCGAGATTCTTGTGTTGGCTCTTCTCGTCCTGGCACTGGACGACCAAGCCGGTCTCGAGGTGGGTGAGCCGAACGGCCGAGGCCGTCTTGTTGACGTGCTGCCCCCCCGGCCCACTGGCGCAGAACAAATCCTTGCGGTATTCGTCCGGCGCGATCGTCACCTCGACATCCTCGGGCTCGGGAAGCACCGCCACCGTCGCCGCGGAGGTGTGGATCCGCCCCTTCGTCTCGGTGTCGGGGACTCGCTGCACCCGATGGCCACCGCTCTCCCACTGGAGACGACGGAAGATCGCGTCCCCGGAGAGGCCGAGGACGAGCTCCTTGAAGCCGCCGAGCTCCGTCGGACTGGCATCGAGAACCTCGACCTGCCATCCCTGCTCGGTGGCATGACGTCGGTACATCTCGTAGAGATCGCGGACAAAGAGGGCGGCTTCGTCCCCCCCTGTGCCGGCCCGGAGCTCCATGACGCAGCGGCTCCGATCGGCATCGCCGTCATCGGAACAAAGATCGAGGAGGTCGTCCCATTCCTGTTCCCGGCGGGCCCTGAGATCGGGAAGCTCCGCCTCGGCGAGACTCTTGAACTCCGGGTCGTCCCCCTGACTGAAGGCGTCGAGTTCGGCGATCTGACGCTCGAGATCGACGAATCCCCGGTAGCGCCGGGCAAGACGGGCCAGCGACCCATGCTCCCGCGCCACCGCCGCCAGCCGTTGTGGCTGGGCGACCACGTCAGGGTCGATCAACTCCCGCTCGAGATCCTCGAACCGGGCGAGCTTCGCTTCGAGCTGGTCGCGCATCGTCCGGTGGAGCCTCGATCCGTCGCCAGGGCGCTCACGCGCGGGATAGCCGGTGCCCAGAACAGACCAGACCAGCGGAGGCCATCAAGCCCCCCACGCTGGCACGAACCTGCCGGCAACCGCTCAGGAGGTCGGTTCCGCGGCGGCAGGGGCCGGGGCGGCCTTCTTTCCCTTCTTGAGGCTCGCATAGCCGGCGCCGGCGAACTTCGTCTTGAACTTCTCGATCCGGCCGGCCGTGTCGACGAACTTCAGCTTCCCCGTGAAGAACGGATGGCAGACGTTGCAAATGTCGACCTTCAACTCCGGCATCGTGCTCCGGGTCTGGAAGGTGTTGCCGCAGCCGCAACGGACCACGGTCTCGATGTAACGGGGGTGGATGTCGTCTTTCATGGAATGACTCGGGGCATGACTCGGGGCAGGACCCGGACGGGACCGGGCTCGGAAGCGGAGGACGGCAATGGGAAGCCCTCCAATGTAGCTGCTGTCGCCCCGGCCCGCAACGCATCCTCCCCCGGTTCCCGAATCACTGGGTCGGCGGCAGGAGCCGATCGGCCAAGATGCGGCTGCCAAAACGCTGCGGGGAAGCGTCCTCTCGAAGGAGCCGGGCGGCCTCCTCGCGTTCGCCGAGAGCGAGCCGGGCCCGGGCGAGATTGACCCGCGCGGCGTCGGACCACACCCCGTCCGGGTTTGCCTGGAGGGTCATTCGATCGAGGTAGTCGACGGCAGTTTCGTATTCCTTTTCAGCGAGCGTCAGCACGCCGAGCCAGTACGTTGCATCCCCCTTGAGCTCATCGTACATCCGCTTTACCTGTTCGGCTTGGGGCGGGGGAAGGCCCCGGAGCATCTCCCCGATCACCGCATTTCCAGGACGGGCCGCGAGGTAGGCGAGCTTCGCACCGTCGGGACCGTCGAGCACTCCGCGGAACTCGCGCAGCCGCGCGGCGTACAGCGGGCGGAACGAACGGGCCTCGCGATTGGAATCGGTCTGCTGGATCGCCACCCCCATCACGGCCAGTTCCTTGCCGAGCGCCGCATCGACCGCCGGACGAAGCGTGCGCCGGCGGGCAAGCGTCTCCCAGGGAAACTCCCACAGCCCACTTCGACGCTCCGCGACCGGGCTGGCCGGCGGCGGAGACTGCTCCACGGTCTCGGGTGCCGCCGTCGGCCCCGGCAGCGCGGCCAGAGCCCGCCCCGCCAGCGTCGTGGCATCGATCGCCAGATCGACGCGCCGGGCACCGGCGAGCTGCCGATCGAGGAGATGCATCCGCCGCGACAGGCTCCATGGCGTGGCCGGAACGAGCACCGTGAGCCGCTCGATGTCGGGCGCCTGGACGGGATAAGGCCGATCGGGGAGCGACATCCCGGTGAGAATCGTCGGATCGCTCGCCGCCTGTCTGGCCGTGGCGACTCCTGTGCCCCCCGGCCCGGGAATCGGCAGGCCATAGAGGGGATCGAAGAGATAGGCCTCATCCCCACAGAGCACGGCGGGAATCCAGGGGCGGAGCGTCCCGGCGGCCTGGTCTCCGGTGGCGAGCATCACACCGTCGAGACCGGCATGCCGAACGAGCTCGAGAAACACCCAGGCGCGCTGCGCGGCGCTGGCCCTTCCGGCGAGGAGGATCTCTCCCGTCGTAAACCAACGACTGCCTGGATTGGCGTCGGTGGGCACCATCGGCGGATCGCTCGTCGCGGCCAGCGACCGGACCGTCCATTCAAACAGCGCGCAGGCGACATCCAGATCCTCGATCGCATCGGCACGGGCCGTGGCAGCCACGTCAGCCAACCAGCGTTGGTCTCGGAGGGCGAGGACATCGGCCGTGGCGTCGAACGCCAGGTCGCCGATGCCCTTCGTGACGCCATCTCCCCGGAGCCGCTCGGGGAGCGTTTCCAGCAGCGCGTCGAGACTCCAGGGATCGGCCACGCCGGCCGCAGCCACGGCATGGCTCCACTGATTGAGGCGGTCGAACACCTGGGGAAAGGCGACGGACTCGTCGTACGTCTCGAGATTGCCGAGGACGTCCATCGCTCCCTCGAGGAGCTTGTCGCGGACCTCCCTCGACATCGTCTGCGTGGCCGTCGCCTGGTCCGCCGAGGACGCGGTGGCGGCGGGCGCGGCGCGACGGTCAGGCTTCGGCGTGGGCCGTCCGCTCGGGGCTCGCGAACCGCATCCGGTCAACGGGAAGACGACCAGGAGCAGAAGGAGCGGGAGTCCCGGCCAAACAACCCGGAGCCCGGAGCCCGACGATGCCCGCACCGCGCAGGAAAGGGGAGGGGTCATGCGAGCACCTCCCGTTCGCCGGCCAAGCGGGCTTCATGGATCCGCAACACCCTTTCGAGCACCCCCCGGAGGCGATCGAGCGGCACCATGTTGGGGCCGTCGCTCGGGCTGGAATCGGGGTCGGGGTGGGTTTCCAGGAAAAGCCCGTCCACCCCGACGGCGACGGCGGCCCTGGCGAGCGGTTCGACGAGCGTTCGGTCGCCCCCGGTGGCGTCCCCCAGGCTGGCCGGCTGCTGCACGGAATGCGTGGCATCGAAGATCACCGGCACGCCGAAGCTCCGCATCACCGGGAGGCCGGTGAAGTCGTTGACCAGCCGACCGTAGCCGAAGAACGTGCCGCGCTCGCAGAGCATGACATCCTGGCACCCGCCCGCGAGCAGCTTGGCCACGGGATGCTTCATGTCGCCCGGGGCGACGAACTGCCCCTTTTTGACGTTCACCGCCTTCCCGGTTGCGGCCGCCGCGAGGAGGAGATCGGTCTGCCGGCAGAGGAAGGCTGGAATCTGAATCAGATCACACACCGCACCGATCGCCGCCGCCTGGTCGGGGAGATGCATGTCGGTCGTCACCGGAAGCCCCGTGGCCGCCCGCACCTTGTCGAGGATCGCGAGCCCTTCGTCGAGGCCGGGCCCACGGAACGCCCCGGCGCTCGTCCGGTTGGCCTTGTCGAAGGAGGCCTTGAAGACGCACCGGATCGGCAGCACCGCGGCGATCGCGGCGAGCGACTCCGCGACATGGAGGCAGAGGCGCTCGTTCTCCATGACGCACGGCCCGGCGATCACCAGGAGGGGCTCGCCCGGACCACACCGATGAGGCCCGACATGAGCGGGAAGGCGGGGGTTCACAGGTGGCTCCGGCGGCGTGGCGGGGGGAAGAAAACCTTCACGTCGGCGCGACGGGAGCCGGTGAAGGCAATGTTTTTGGCATCATAGCGGATGCCGCAGCGCCTGCCCCCACCCGCGCTGCACGCCGCATTCTGCAACTGGCTGTCTTGAAATGCAGCGCAGGAACGGAGCCCGATCGGCCGGTCACCGACCTTTGCCTGGGCCGGCCCGCGGGAATGCACGGCGGCCCAAGACTCGGATTTCAAGGCCTCCTAACGGCTTTTCAGCGAACCGAACGAAGCCACACCGGCGACAACACGCATCCTTTGCCGATGTCCGTGATCTTTGGCACGGCATCTGCATTTCAGGGAGATCGTCGGGCGGCCCCACCGCTCGGCAATCCCACTCGTAAGGTGGGGCCTCTGGCTTACTCCGGGCGTGCGGTCGCCTTGCCCCTGACCCGCACTCCCATGGCAGGATGCTCCTGCCGGGTCGGAGGCCCCACCTTTTTTCTTTTTCACCCTCACGAAGAGTCGCGGGAAAGCCATTTTCCCGGAAGACCCTTGACGGTGCCATGGTCCCTGCGCTAATTTTCGGGATTCCGAACGACCAGATTCGCCGCGAGCGGATCTGGCCGGCAGGGCGGTATCTGACCGACCAACCGCGGCTTTCGATCCGGAAGCGGGCCAAAATCCGCTCCCTGAGATCCACCGCGGCAGTCGCCCATCAGGACCACACGCCAGCGTAGCTTCAATTGGCAGAGCACCGCATTCGTAATGCGGGGGTTGCGGGTTCGACTCCCGCCGCTGGCTTTTTCCCATTCTTTCGCTGAAAGGCTGATATGCCCGCCACCGTCGACGTCCGCGATCTTTTCACGGGCACCGGCCCCTTCGGCCCCAACGAGATCGCCGGCCTGATCGGACTCCTCGGCAGTGATCCGGCCACGCACCGGGATCTCCGGGCGGCGGTCAAGGAACTCGAAAGCCAGGGGGAACGGAGCCCGGCTTCGAGCGTCCGCCTCGGCGTCGGTCAGTATCTCCTCGGCCGTTGGAAGGATGCGATCCAGACGCTCAAGGCGGCTGACGGCGGCGCCGTGGCGCACTACTACCAGGCCCGTTCACTGCTCGCTCTGGCGATGGCCGGTGACCATTCCGCCGATCTCCTCACGCGGGCCATGGAGGCCTTCGCCGCCGCCCAGAAGGGGGGCTACGACAGCACCGCCTGTGGCGTGGGCGCCTCCGAGGCGAAGCGCCTTGCCGGCGATACCAAGGACGCCGAGAACGCGCTTGCCAAACTCGGCCCAACCGCGGAATCCTCGGCTGATTTCTGGGCCGAGAAGGCGACGATCGCAGCCGATCTCGGCCTCCCGCTGGCCGACACCATGGCGGCTCTTGAGAAGGCTCTCGCCCTCGATCCTGGCCACCCAGCCGCGTTGTTCGCGATGGGTGTGATCAACGACCGGGTCGGCAACGACGACGAGGCCAAAGCCTGCTACGAGCGGGCCGTGCAGCGGTATCCGGCGTCGGTCGGGGCGCTCATGAACCTCGGCATTCTCTACGAGGATCGTGACGACTTCATCAACGCTCAGCAGTGCTACAAGCGGATCCTTCAGGTCTATCCCGATCACCCTCGGGCCCGCCTGTTCCTGAAAGACTCCTCCGCGTCGGGCAACCTCCAACTTGACGATCAGGACCAGAAGCAGCGTGATCGTCTCGATCACATCCTCGCCCTCCCGGTCAGCGACTTCGAACTCTCCGTGCGGAGCCGCAACTGCCTCCAGAAGATGGGGATTCAGACGCTCGGTGATCTTGCCCGGACGACCGAAGCGGAGATCCTCGAGAGCAAGAACTTCGGCGAGACGAGCTTGGTCGAGATCAAGGAGATGCTTGCCACAAAGGGGCTGACCCTCGGCCAACTCGCGACGGCGTCGGCCACCGAGGAAGCCACCTACGAACCGGAAGCCCCCTCGGCCGACGATTCCGAAGTGCACTCCCTGCCGATCACCGACCTTTCTCTCTCGGTGCGAGCGAGGAAGTGCACGACGAAACTGGGCATCGGCACCATCGGCGAACTCATCCGCCGGACCGCCGAGGATCTCATGGAGTGCAAGAACTTCGGCGTCACGAGCCTCAATGAAGTGCGGGAGAAACTCGCCGAGCGGGGCCTCAAGCTCCGTGGTGACTGAGCGATTTCCCCCTTCGCCGGCCCGGTCTGTCCGTTGCTGCTAGGCCAAGGGCGAAGCCTCACTTTCGGCCGATTCACGCGAAAAACACCCCTTTCGGGGGGTGTTTTATTTGCGTCGGCCTGCTGTCGTCGGTACCGTGGAGTGGTTGAGCATCGACCATTTCCCGGGGATTATCCGTGACAGCCGCGAGTCTGAAGCAGAAGCCGGTTCGTGATCTCGCCCGCTTGGCGAAGCAGCATGGGGTGGCCGGTTGGCACGCCATGCGGAAGGACCAGTTGATCCGTGCCTTGGTGCGCAAAGCCCGGGCCAGGCAGCCGGTTCCCGCCGCGGCGATGCGCCCCAAGGTCGCCCCGGCCCGACCGGCCCCCACCGAGTCGGCCCCGGCCCGCGACGAGGCGGTGGCCCTGCGAATCCAGGAGGCCCGGGAGCGGATCGCCAAGGCCAAGATGCTCGCCACCCGGCCTGAAAATGGCCGCGCGGCCGCCTCGATGCGCGACCGGATCGTCGTCATGGTCCGTGGGCCCCACTGGCTCCATGCGTTCTGGGAAATCACCTCTGCGAGCATCGTTCGCGCTCAGGCTGCCCTCGGTCAGGAGTGGCACGCCGCTCGCCCCATGCTCCGCGTTTTGCAACTCGAAAACGCGA
>JBIIQL010000410.1:0-3906 GCA_044342095.1 Pirellulales bacterium | reverse complement strand
CGACCCAGATCGTCGACCCGAACCGGGTCCGCTTCTTGTCGGTGCGGTGGAGGTCCTGCCCGACCATGCCCATCGCCGCCCCGGCGACCGCCTGCTCGGTGTGGCGCGGCGTCCAGGCGGGATCGGCGACGAGGACGACCGTCTCCCGCGGACGGGTCGAGAGGGAGCGGGTGGCGGTGGCCGCGGCCCGGTAGAGCGTCCCCAGATCGCTGGTGCCGTCGGGCCCTTGGGGCCCCAGGCCGATGACGACGACCTGCCCGGCCGCGACCCCGGCCGGGGCGAGGATCGGCACGCACTCGTAGCGCTTGCCGGTGATCTCGCCGGCGGTGGCAAGGCGCGAGAGGAGGCCGCCTGTGGCGCGGTCGATACCGGTGGCGGCGCCGCCGATGCTCCCCTCGTGGATGAACACCACGAGGGCGTCGGCACGGATCGTTTCCGGGTGGGCCGACGGCTCGCAACGGAAACCATGGTGGGACTTGTCGGCGGCGAACTCGGTGAGCATGGCGGAATCCTCGGACGACCGGGGGGCGAAGGTGAGGGGAGGGCGGTCAACGGGACGCGGGGCGTCGGGCGCCATCAGGCCCCGGCGGAGGGATGTTGTAGCGGTTTTTCACCGCGGCGGCACCCTCCGCCGAGCCACGGTTCGAGGAGGGCGAGCATCACCGGAAGGACGACGAGGTTGCCGGCGAGCCCGCCGAGGAGGGTGAGGCAGGTCAGCGCGCCGAATGACACGGTGGGGATGAATCCGCTCGTCGTGAGGGCGAGAAATCCGACGACGAGCGCCAGGGTCGCAAACACCATCGCGCGCCCGGCCGTCTGGTGGGCGACGTCGAGCGCCGCGGGGAGCGTGTGGCCGCCGGCGAGTCTCCGCTTGAAGGCGACGAGCCAGTGGATCGAACTGTCGACCGAGAGCCCCATCGAGACCGCGGCGATCATCGCCGTGCCCATGTTGATCCGCTGGCCGAACCAGCCCATCAGGCCGAGGACGACGAAGATCGGCAGGGCGTTGGGGACCAGCGCTACGGTGGCCAGGAGGAAGCTGCGGAAGGAAAGGGCGAGAAGGAGGAAGATCCCCATGGCCGCGATCAGGAACGTCGACCACTGATCGGTGAGCATCCGATCGACGAGCTTCGAGAGGAGGACGAAGAATCCCGTCACCTCCCCGCCGCCGCCCGGACCTTCGGGGAGCTCCTCGGCGACGATCCGCCGCACCGACTCGACGATCTGCCGCTTTGCCTCCGCCGGCTGCCGCTCCCGCGCCCGGAGCATCACGCGCAGCCATGTCGAGCCATCCTCGGGATCGTGGCCGATGAGCGAGCGATCGAGCTGGGGGAGTTGCTGCCGCAGCAGCGTCACGGCGCTGGCGACGACCCAGTTCCCCAGCGGCGACGCGCCGGCGTTGTCGAGCGGCACAGGTGAGATCACGGCGAGAACGTCGGCGACGCTGAGGACCTTCGTCAAAGCCGGCGCGGGCTTGCCGTCGGCCCCAGGGGCGACCACCTCCAGCCGCAACCGCTCCTCGAGACGTTTGAGCCGGGCCACGGTCGCGCCGTCGATCGGCCCGCTCACCGGGACGAGGACATCCCACACCCCCGCACCGCCGAGCCGCGATTCGATCATCTCGTAGGAGCGGACGATTGGGCTCGAGCGGCGGAAGTTGCGGGTGAAGTCGGTTTCGACCTCGAGCCGCCCCATTCCGGCCATGCAGGCGGCCACGGCGAGGGTCGCCCCGATCAGGATCCTCCCTGGATGACGGACGATCCGGCGCACGAGGCCGTCGAGGCCGAGATCGAGCAGCCCCTCTCCCCAGGCCCGGCGCGGATCGGTGTCGAAGCGGCCACCGAGGGCGAGCTGCGGGATGACCAGCGCCGCCGAGACGAGCACCATGATCGCCCCGACGGCTGTCATGATCCCGAAATCGTGCACCGGACCGACCCGGCTGGTGATCAGCGAGCCGAACCCGATCACGTCGGTGGCGATGGCCCCGATCACCGGCCAGAAGAGGAGGTGGATCGCCTCCTCGAGCGCCTGCCGCGGGGGGAGGCCGAGCTCACGCTGGCGGCGGACTTCCACGATCACGTGGACGACCGTGGCGATGGCCACGACCGTGATCATCGCCGAGAGCATCGTCGACACCATCGTCAGCTTCATGCCGACCACGGCGAGGACGCCCCGGGTGCTCCACAGGCCGAGGAGAACGACGGCGAGAGGAACCGCCAGCCAGCGGAGGCTGCGAAACGACAGGAGGAGGACGACACCGGCGAGGATCCCGGCCGACGTGCCGAGGAGATTGCCGTCGCGCTCGAGCATCGCGAAGCCGTCGCGGAGCATCACCGGCTCGCCGGCGACCGTGCCGCCGGGAAGTTCGGCGGTCGCGGCCCGGACCGCATCGATCGCGTCGGCCCTGGTCACGCCGGCCGTCGTGCCGGCCGGTTCGAGGACGCAGACAACGGCCGCGGTCCGGTGATCCGCCGACACCGCATACCCTTCGAGGAGCGAGACGAGTCGGCGGGCCGCGGGGTTGGTGTCGAGGTGGATGATCCCGGCGCCGAGCGGCGTGCTCGCGAGGCTCGTGGCGGAGGCGATTCCTGGGATCCGCTCGAGCCGCTCGGTGACATCACGGAGCTTCCCGATCCCCTCGGGGGTGAGGAGGTCGGGGGCGTCGTAGGCGGCGAGCACCACTTCGCTCGAACCGAAGGCTCGGGCGAGACGGCGGTAGGGGGGAAGAGCGGCATCGGTGCGGTCGAACATCGTGTCGATCGACCGGACGAACTCGAGCCGACGCGACCGCTCCACCGAGACTCCCCCGAGCACGAGAGCGACGACGAACAGCGCCACCCGGTGTTCGATGAGCCAGGCCGCCACGCGTCGACTGATGGGCCGGTGGGGCGGCGACGGCGGTTCAGATGCCGCGGGGTCCGTTCGGGGGGGCTGACCGGGAAACGACATCGCTGGGCCGGCTCCGTGACATCACGCCGCCCCGCATGGGCGACGGGGCAGAAGGTGGGAGGGCGGGAAGGCGACACGGGGGAAACCGGGCATCGCCGGATGGCACGGGGACGCGGGGGAGTGTGGGACCCTGGACCGGGGGGCGGGAGGGCGGACGCCCGGCAGCATGGGGGCTGCAGGCAACGCTGTGACCCGCCGGTCATCTTAGTCGCGCCGAGCGGAAGCGGTGGGGCAAACCTTCCGCGTCCCCCCAGACATCCCCGCTGCCACAGCCCAGACCCCGTTGCCTTCGTGGCCAGAGCGTTTGCTCTAGCCTCCCCGGCCCACCACGGACGCTCGCACCGTGGACCCGGTGGAGGGGGCGGGGACCGCGTCGGTAAACCGTTCGATCATCGGCACTTGCGGACGCCTCCGGGGCGGCGCAACGCCTTGACCCCCATCGGATCAGACTCCTATAACCCGCGCCGTTTTTTGACGGACGTCCTTTCCCGACCCCGCCGCGGGCATCGCTTGCTCGACCACGTCACCACTTCCGCGTCTCTCCGCCGACACCGCCGCGCGCGGCCGTGCCGTGTGCCGGCGCGCGGTGAGGGCGCGTTGTGGGTGATGGCGATCGCGATGGTGGTGCTCGCGTGGCACGCGCCGCCGGTCCTTGCGCAGCCGGAGGCGGCAGCCGGCGCGCTCTCCGCGCTTCCGGCGCGCGGCCTCGCCGCGGCGATCGCCGAGGCTTCGAGCATCGAGGTGCCAGCCGTCGATCCTTCCGAAGCGATCGGCATCCGGGCCGCGCAGGCCTCGCGGTGGACGGAAGGCTCCTACGACGTCTGGCACCTGACCGGCGGCGTGCGCATCGAACAGGGGCCGACGATCGCCGAGTCACACGAGGCGGTGGTGTGGATCGAGCAGGATCCTGGCGTCAAGCTGGCCGAGGGGGGCGAGGGTGACGCCAGTGGTCGGTTC
>JBIIQL010000409.1:0-3921 GCA_044342095.1 Pirellulales bacterium | reverse complement strand
GCCTTCGTGCGGGTGAAAGTAAACGACGACTGGCAGGGGGTGATCGCCCGGCACTATCTCTCCGACGGGCCGGGGCGCGACCCCGCCGCCGACATCGACGAGACCGCTTCCTGTGACGAAGGGGAAGGATGAGCCGGCCGGCTCGGGCTGATGGGCAGGGTCGCGGAGCCCAGCCGGGCTGTCGTCAGCGCCCGTCACGGCGTCTCTGACGGCACGCCGGACAACGTACCGGGGCGGCCGGCGTCGCCGGCAAGCGCCCCCTCGATCTCGCGACGCACGTCCGGATCGGCCTCGCGCGGCAGCCTGCCGGCAAGCGCTTCGGCGGCCAGCCCGGCACACGCTCCCCCGGCAGCGAGCCAGCGCCCCAGCGCCCAGGCGACCGCCCCGCGAACGATGCCGTCATCGTCGTCGAGCGCCGCGACGAGCGCGGCAGAGGCCGTAGGGTCGGGCCGGTTGCCAAGCGCGATCGCCGCCGATCGCAGCAGCCCCGACCGCTTCGCCCTGAGGATCGCCGAGCCACGGAAGCGCTCTCGAAAGGCCGTGTCATCGAGGCCGAGGAGGCTCGCAAGCGCGAGGCCGCCGGCGCCGTCGCGGGGCTGGAGCGTCGGCTCCGCCGAACCGGGGGCCCGTCGATTCCAGGGACAGACCTCCTGGCAGACATCACATCCGAACACCCACGCTCCCATCGCTGGCCGAAGTGCCGCCGACACCCCGCCACGCTGCTCGATCGTGATTCCGCTGATGCACCGGCCGGCGTCGAGGAGGCGGGGGGCGACGAAAGCCCCGGTGGGGCAGGCGTCGAGGCAGGCGGTGCAGGTGCCGCAGTGGTCGACACGGATCGGCTCGGCGACCGGGAGAACGAGATCGGTGAGGAGCGCCGTGAGGAGGAAATAACTGCCGGCCGCGGGATCGATGAGGAGGCAATTCTTGCCGAACCATCCCAGCCCGGCGAGCCAGCCGAACTCCCGCTCCGAAAACGGCGCGGAATCGACCACACCGCGCGTCCGGCAGCCGGGCACGCGGGCCTCGAGCCAGGCGCCGAGGTCGTTGACACGGCGGCGGAGGAGCGGGTGGTAGTCGTCGCCGCGGGCGTAGGCGGCCACCCGGCCGCTCCCGGCCGCCGGCCCAGTCTCCTCCGGCCGGGGATGGTCGGTGGCGAGCATCACGACACTGCGGACACCCCGGAGCATGCCGTCAGGGTCGCGCCGGAGGGCTTCATGCCCGGCGAGCCAATCGGTCATCGGCCCGCCGAGGCCGCGCTTCAGCCAACTGCGGAAGGCCTCGTGGACGAGACCGTCGCGATGGTCGCGGTCCGTTGATGCCACCCCGAGCCTCGAAAACCCGAGCCTCAACGCCTCCCGACGGAGGTCGTCGAGCAGTTCGGACCGGTCGGCGAGGGCGCCCGGAGGCGGGGAATGGATCGGAGACACGGGGAATGGCGCGCGGGAGGAAGTCGAAAGGACCAGTGAAAATGGCAAAGGGAGGGAGAGTTCCAATCGCTCCGCGGGAGGGGTCGGCTGGCGACGGCCGAGCGGGCTTGGCTCGTGGCGGGTGAACTGCTCTGGACCGGATGGGGGGATTCGCTATTGTCCCGCCGCCTTGAACGTTTCCCAGCCCCCCGTCCGTCCGCGGAGACGCCGTCGTGTCCCACGCCATGCCCTTTCGACGACCGTTCCGCGACTCGCGGCCCGTCGCGGCTCCCACGTCGACGAGCGCCCGCGAGCAAGGCCCTGCTTCCGAATCGAAACGCGGCGGTATCGCTTCCGGGTTGCTCGGCGCGATGGCTCTGGCCGGCGTGCTCATCGCCACGGGATGCCAGACGCCGCAGCAGACCGCCGCGATGCCGACGGCCTACCCGGCCCACCCCTCCGCCTACCCTGCACCGATGACCGTCGCCCCCCCGGCGACGGGCATGATCGGCCAGCCGGCCCCGTACGGGAGCTTCGCCTCCGCCCCGATGGCCCCCCAGCCGACGACGGCCCTGGCCCCCCCTTCCCTGCCCGCTGCGACGGCCCCGGCCGCGCCGGCAAACAACTCCTGGACCTGGGCACCGAGCAGCCAGCCGTCGGCTCCTCCGACGATCCAGCAATACGGCAACCAACTCCAGAACCAGACCAACCAATACGCGCAAAGCCTCAACAACCAGGCGCAGCAATACGCCAATCAGCTCCAGCAGCAGCCGCAGCAGATGGCCAATCAGATGCAGCAGTACGTCAACCAGCAGGGCCAGCAGATCAACAACCAGCTCCAGGCCGCCGG
The DNA here is from genome assembly GCA_044342095.1 of Pirellulales bacterium. Lineage (GTDB taxonomy): Bacteria > Planctomycetota > Planctomycetia > Pirellulales > UBA1268 > QWOP01. The sequence goes on along the minus strand of JBIIQL010000409.1, from coordinate 1,662 downwards.
CAATCAATACTCCCAGCAGGCCAACAACCAACTCCAGCAGTTCAACAACCAGACCCAGGCAGCGCTGCAGTCGCAGCAGCAGGCCCTCTCCGGACAGCTGCAGCAGGCGATGCCGCAGGTCCCGCAGCAGCAGACCGCCAACGGCAACTGGTGGCCGTTCACGAGCCCGGCCGGGATGCCGCCGTCGCGTTCCACGCCGGCCCAGCCGGTCAAGTACTGACGCTTCCGACGGAGCGTCATTCGGTCGCCGCGCCCGCGGCGGCCATCCCGCGGATGATGCAGTCCTTGACCGCGGCCACGTCGCAGCTCGTCAGCAGGTCGACGTTCGGCATCCCCCGCCGCGTCTGCCGTCGGTCGACGACGAGCATTCCGGAGGTCAGCTGACCTTCGGTCTCGACATCGGCCGACACCGTCGATCGCTCGAAGAGCTCAGGATTCGTGGTCGCCACGAGGGCCACCACCTCCGGCAGGCAGATCCCCTCGCTGCCGAGGAATTGACGCTGCGCCCGGAAGGCATGGGGGAGGACCCGGCGAAAGAGCTTGCCGGCGCGCGAGAAAGCGTCGGGGATCTGATCGAGGAGTTCGAAGCCGAGCGTCACTTGGCCGGCGGTGTCGATCGGGAGAAGGGTCTTGGCGACCGGCTCGAGGAGCACATGCCGCGCCGCGGCCGGGTCGGCGTGGAAGTTGAAGTCGGCCACCGGCGTGACGGTGCCGGTGGCGGAGGCCGAGCCGCCACAGACGACGATGCCGGCGATGAGTTCGGCGAGCGACGGATCGCGCCGAAGGACGCGGGCGATGTTCGTCAGCGGCCCGAGCGAAAGGATCGTGACCTCGCGGGGATGAGCGCGGAGCGTCTCGGCGATCACCTTCTCCGCCGCATGCTCGCCATGGAGAGGCACGCGCGGCAGGTCGAGGCCGCCGAGGCCGTCCCCGCCGTGGAGGTTCCAGGGGTTGTCGATCGGGGTGGTGTCGGTCGGCGCCGCGCCGAGCCGGGGCAGCTTCGGGGGATCGAGGAGCGCGACGAGCGCCTGGACGTTCGCCGTCGCCTGCTGGGGAGCGACGCTTCCCCCCGTGGCCGTCACCGCCAGGACATCGAGGCGGGGATCGAAGAGGGCAATCGCCAGCGAGATGGCGTCATCGATGCCGGGATCGATGTCCAGAATCAGCTTGCGCGGCAAGTGGTGGCATCCCGACTGGGGGCGGCGGGGGGAGACCTGGTGTAGTCTGAACACGAACCCCGGCCCGCCCGTGGACGACCCAATCGTACCCCGACGGCGGCCCGCCGGCACGCGCGGTCCCCCGAGAGCCTCTCCGCCCCATGACCAGCCCGGCCGACTCCCCCGCCGATCCTGCCCCCCGCTCCACGCCCCCGTCGTCGCTGCCGATCGATCGGCAACTCGCGATTCTCCGCGGCGGCGGCCACCCGGCGGCGACCGACGTCGAGTCGCTCGTCACCGGGGTGCTCGCGGGGGATGTCGACCTCGACACCTTCGGCGAGTGGCTTGTCGCCCTCGCGGAGGCTGGCGAGACCACGGCGGAAATCGCCGGCGTCGCCGCAGCCCTCCGGGCGAGGATGGTGCGCGTGCCGCATGCCTGCCGAATCGTCGCCGACACCTGCGGCACCGGCGGCGACGGGTCGGGATCGTTCAACATCTCCACCGC
>JBIIQL010000033.1:0-13417 GCA_044342095.1 Pirellulales bacterium | reverse complement strand
TCGACTTGCATGCCTAATCCACGCCGCCAACGTTCATTCTGAGCCAGAATCAAACCCTTCAATTTGTTGGTTCTTCATCCGTCCGAAATTGCTTCCGGACTTTTGTTTCGCCGAGACAAACCTCGAAGAGGCTCAATCTGTCTGTGTTCTCTACTTTGTTCCCGACCAACAAACCCCAAGAACGAAAAGACGAAGCCGAAGCTTCGCCGACGCTCCCGGGATCCCTTTTGGTCGGTGCCGGTCACGATCGCGTGCCGGCCGAAACTGAAAGAGATCAACTGCCGAATTGTCAATGAACGACTCAACCCAACGTCCGGCACCCGAAGGCGTCTGACGTGCTGGGCGAGAGAGCGAAATCTAGCAGACCATACGCTGGGGTCAACGGGTCTGTTCGAGAAAAATTAGATTCGGCTGATTTCCCGGAAAAATCGAGGGTTTTTTTGCCGGCACCCCCTCGCGGCAGGGGAGGACTCAGCGTTCCGCGGCGAGCACGACGGGCAGGTCGAGGCGATGTCCCTCCCTCTCGACCGTGACCAGCACCTGTTCTCCGGGGTTTTTTGCCTCGATCTGCGAGAGAAAGTCGTCGGCATTCTTCACCGGCACCCCCGCGACGGCGACGATCAGGTCAGCGCCACTCCGGTCGATTCGCTCTGTTTCGGCCACGAAAGGCCCCTGCCGCCGCCGCTCGCGAACCACTTTAAACCCCCTCATTCCCGCGTGTTCGGCCGGTCCGTCTGGCACCAGCGAGGCCACAAGCAGGCCGTGGTCCGTTTGATAGACCCTCGCCACGCCCGCATCCGGACGGATCACCTTTCCCCGCTCGATCAACTGGGGGACGATCCGCGCGAGCGTCCCGACCGGGATGGCGAACCCGACCCCGGAGCTCTGCCCCGTGCGGCTGGCGATCGCAGTGTTCATGCCGATCAACCGACTGGAACTGTCGAGGAGCGGCCCCCCGGAGTTCCCGGGGTTGATGGCCGCGTCGGTCTGGATGATCGACTTGATCGTCCGCCCGTTTCGGGCCGGAAGCGAGCGATTGAGGCTGGAAATGATGCCGGTGGTGAGGGTTCGCTCCAGACCGAACGGGTTGCCGATCGCGAACACTCTCTGGCCGACGCGGAGGTCATTCGAGCTTCCGAACCGGACCGGCTCGAGGACCTCAGCTGGCGCAGCGACACGGATGACGGCGACATCGGTGGCCGGATCGTGGCCGACGATCGTGGCAGCGTGCGACGAACCGTCGTAGAGCATCACCTGGATCTCCTTCGCCCCCTCGACGACATGGTAGTTCGTGAGCACATGCCCCGACGTATCGACAACGATGCCCGACCCCGCTCCCTCGGAAGGCACCTCGACGAGAAACAGCCCGGCCGAGACCATCGCCTTGGTGTTGATGTTCACGACGCTCCGATTAACGGCGTCGTAGACGGCGATATTGGTGAGTTCCTCCGGCGTGAATCCCCTCCCTCCGTCAGAGGCCGACAGCGGCGGTGTGCTCCGAGGCGTCTCGGGGAACACCGCCGCCCGTGATGGGGGGAGGGGCACCACGCCCTGGGCAGAAGCCGCCACGGAGACAACCGCGCCCCCGATCGCCAGCAGCCCCTGGAGAAAGAGAAGACCGCGAAAAAACGGCCCGCACGGCCGCACGACGAACGACACCATCGGAGGTAAACCCTTGGAAAACCGCATCTGATTCCTCTGGGCGAGCGGGTGGACAAGCGGGCCGCAGGCGAGGTGATCGGCCGACAGGCGGCGAGTATGGCGGCCAAACTCCGGCAGACCAACATCGCCTCCGCCGTGCTTTAAAGACGGAGTCCCCACCTCCCTGGCCGCTCGCCAAGCCCCGTCCCGGAGTCCGACCGCGACCGCCGTGCCGGCACGAGCCACCCCCGGCCTGCCCCCTGATCGCCGTCAACAATCTTCGAAATGTGGGCGAATCCCGTGGAGATCGGCGTTGGCGGTAACGGGGGGGAGTAAATATGCTTCCCAAGAGGCCGAGGTTGCATGACGCATCCGGCCCTTCTGGAGGGACCATGTCGAAGCCCATTCTCCCGGCGACCGTCTCCCTTGTCATCGGCGCTTTGGCGCTGATGCCGTACGCAGCGGCTGCCGACGACGGCGTCGCGGTGACGTTCGTCGAGACCTTCCAGCGTGACGAAGCATCGCTGCCCGTCTCCGCGGTTGGCCTGCGCCCCACGGCCGTCGCTGAGACGACCCCGCCGACCGACGTCGTCGTGCTTGTCGATACGTCGGCGAATCAGTCTGGGGAGCACCGTGCCAACGCCACCCGGGCGGTCACCGCCCTGCTCGAGAAGGCCCGCGACGACGACCGGTTCCTCCTTGCTGCCGCCGACATCTCCTGTGCGCCCTTTGCCCAGCAGTTCGTCGGCCCGCGTTCCCCGGGGAGCCGGGCAGCCTTGGCCTCCCTCGAATCCCGGACGCCGCTCGGTTCGACCGACATGGTGGCGGTGCTCGAGGGAGCCGCCGACCTCTTCGAGGCCTCGCCGGCGCCGCGAACGATCGTCTACATCGGCGACGGGCCGGGGATCGCCGGGGTCGACACCGCCGAGTTCCGCCACCTGCTCACGACGCTCAAGAACAAGCGGATCAGTGTTTCGTCGGTGGGTGTCGGGCCGGCCGTCAACTGGCCGAGTCTGGCTGCCATCGCCAACGCCACGGGCGGCATGCTCATCGTCCCCGACGCGACGATCTCGCCGTCGGACGCGGGGAGCCGAATGGCCAGCGCCGCCGTGCAGCCGGTGGCTTGGCCTGAGGATGTCGTGCTCTCGGCCGAGGCACCTGACTCGCGGCTCCGCATGCTGCCGGGCCACCTTCCCCCGCTCCGCACCGACCGCGACTCCGTTCTCCTCGTCGAAGGAGGCCTCGAGGGCGCCCGGCTCGACTTCGTCCTCGAAGCGCCAGCCGGCCGTGACGGTGCGATGCGACAACGGCAGACCGAGGTCGCGATCCCGGCCGCGGCACCGATCCCTGAGAATGCCTACGTCGAGGAGCTCTACCGCAACGCCCGCGAGACCGACGGCGTCTACCTGCCGACCCTCGGCCGCGAAGGCCTCGACGTCGCGCGGAACGTCATCCGCGGCGAGGCCACGGCCCTGGTGAAGATGGCCCGGCAGGCCGAGGCATCGGGAGCCCATGGTTCGGCGATGCGCTTGGCCTATGCCTCGCTCCGCAAGGATCCCGACAACGTCGACGCCTGGGTGATGTTCACCGCGGCCCAAAAGGGGCTGTTCGAGGAGGAGCAGGCCCAGCAGGCCGGAGGCGACCAGGAGGAGGCCCAGGAAGGGCGCACGCTTCCGGCTCCGGACGACGATACGGCGATCGGGTTCGGGGGCGAAGGGTTGCCCCCGGTCGAGGCTCCATTCCCGGACGGCGCTCCGCCGACGGGGAACGACCTCGGCGCCGGTGAGCAGCAGAGTGAACTCGCCGACTTCGCCCGGATGCGGAAGGTCCGCGCCCAGCAGATCGAACAGGAAGTGGCGGTTCGGCTGCGGAACGCCCGTCAGACCTGCACCGTCGATCCCGACCGGACACGCGTCGATCTCAAGGAGCTCCAGCGGCAGGTCCTGTCGTCGGAGGACCTCGACACCGCGACCCGAGACCGGCTCTGCCGGCAGATCGAAATCTCGATCCGTGACTCGATCATCCGTTCCCGCGAGCGGGCCGAGCGGGCGCTCGTGGCTGATCGCAATCATGCCATCGCCCAGGAACGGTCGCGGCTCGATGGAGAACTGCGGCGGCGCGAAGACCGCATCAAGCAGCTCACAGAGCGCTACCACGCCCTCGTCGAGGAGGGGATCCGCGTCGGCTACCAACAGCCCACCGACAAGTTCACCGAGGCCGAGCGGATCGTCGCCAAGGAGATCGCCGAGCAGGCTCCGCCCCTGTACGCCAACCGTGGCGTGCCGATGACGGCCCGCGAGATCGGCGTGACCGCGCCGCTGGTCGCCCGGATCCTCGACTACGACACCGAGAACGTCCGCGTCCGCCGGGACAGACAGCGGGGCTTCATGGATGTGCTCCACCTCGCGGACATCGCCGCGATCCCGTTCCCGGACGAGCCGCCGATCATCTATCCCAGCGCCGCCCGGTGGCAGGAGATCACCCGGCTCCGCGAGAAGTACAAGTCGGTCGATCTCGGGAATCCCGGGAGCGCCGAGAAGCGGATCTACGAAGCGCTCGACAAGCCGGTTGAAAACTTCGAGTTCAACGAAACCTCGCTCCGCGACGTCATCGCCCAGATCAAGGATTCGCAGGGGATCCCGATCGAGCTCGACCAGAAGGCCCTCGACGAGGCCGGCCTCGACCTCGACACCCCCGTGACCAAGAACATCTCCGGTGTGTCGCTCCGCTCGGCGCTGCGGCTCCTCCTCGGTGAAATCGACCTCACCTACCTCATCAAGGACGAGGTGATGCTGATCACCACGAAGGAGAAGGCTGCCGAGAACATGGTCATCAAGGTCTATCCGGTGGCCGACCTCGTCATCCCGGTGGGGATGATGGGAGGCGGCGGCATGGGTGGCATGGGTGGCGGCATGGGCGGTGGCATGATGGGCGGCATGGGTGGTGGCATGGGCGGCATGGGCGGTGGCGGCATGGGAGGCATGGGAGGCGGCATGTTCCAGGTGGCCGATCCCGGCACCGGCGAGCGTGTCGGCTTGCGGGACAAGCCGGGTACGAAGGCCCAGCTCCCGAAGAAGTCGAAGACAGACGCCGCGACGACCGATCAACCCACGCCCGCCGACGAGCCAGCCGTGCCCGCAGCCAGCGCCGAAGTCGCCACCGGCAATGACCTCGGACTCCCCGAGGAGGTTCTCGGGGCCCGCGATCTCCGCGCGGCCGTCAAGGCCTTTCTCCTCCCGGCCGGAAAGGCTTCGGCGGAAAAGGGTCAGCCTGCTGAAGATGGCGAATCCGTTGCCGCCAGGGCCAGCGCCGGGAAGCTTGCCCGGTTGCGGATTTCGGCCGTCGAGCTCGGGAATGCCGGGCGCTTCGACCGCGCGAGCGAGCTGATCTCCGCGGCCGTGAACTGCGGCCAGTCGGAGCCGTGGATGTACGAGGCGCTCGCCGTCGCCATGGAAGCGGCAGGGAAGCCGAAGACCGAAGTCGAGCGGGCCCTCATGTCGAGCGCCGACTTCGCCACGTCGCCCACCGATCTCCTTTCCTTGGCGCAGTGCCTGGCCCGGTTCGGAGCTTCGCGGCAGGCGATCCGGCTGTGCCGTCAGGTGGCGACGATCGAGCCTTCCAACCGCGAGGCATTCGCGCTGGCGATGACGATCGCCTCCAAGGAGAACGACCTCTCGGCCCTCAAGTGGGCGTGTGCCGGGGTGCTTGCCAACGAATGGCCGGCCGGCCAGCAGGAGGTGGCGACCCGCGCCGCGCGTCTGGCGAAGGCGTCGATCGCCGGCCTCGAGAAGCAGGGGAAGCTCGAGGAAGCCGAGGCGTTCCGAAGCGCGGTCGACGAAGCCCTCGTGCGTGACGTCGAAATCGAGTTTTCGTGGAATGGCGATGCCGACATCGACATGGTCGTCGAAGAGCCGTCCGGGACGGTCTGTTCGGTGGCGTCCCCGCGGACGACGTCGGGGGGAACGCTGCTGGCCGACACCGACGTTCCCGCCGATCCGACGAACGCCACACAGCGGGAACGCTACATCGCCAGCGAGGCTTTCCCCGGGACGTATCGCGTTCTCATTCACAAGGCCTACGGCAAGGTGACGGCCGACACCGTGACGGTGCAACTGACGCTCCACCGCGGCACCGATCGGGAGCAGAAGATTCGCCGTCAAGTGCCGATCGGCGCTGAAGACACCGTGTTCGCGATCGATCTCCCCGAGGGGCGTCGTCGCCAGCCGCTGTTTGAGGCGCAGGTCTCCCAGGACGTCGCCTTCCAGCAAAATGTCGGAAAGGCGATCCTCGCCCAGCAACTCAAGGGGATGAGCGATTCTTCCGCGGCCGACGCCCTCGCCCAGAGTCGGGGTGCCACCGGCAATCCCACGACGGGCCTTCCTCAGTTTCCCTTCACCCGCGGGGGCGCCACCGGCTACCAACCGGTGATCAGCAACCTCCAGGAAGGAACGAACATGAGTGCCACGGCGGTGGTCTCCGCTGACCGTCGCTATGTCCGAGTTCAGGCCGTGCCGTTCTTCAGTGGCATTGGCGCCGTCTACACCTTCAACTTCTCCGGTGGCGGTGCCCGTGGCACCGGCGGCGGCGGTGGTATGGGTGGTGGCGGTATGGGTGGCGGTGGCATGGGTGGCATGGGTGGCGGCGGCATGGGTGGCATGGGCGGCGGCGGCATGGGTGGCATGGGCGGCGGTGGCATGGGTGGCATGGGCGGCGGTGGCATGGGCGGCATGGGCGGCATGGGTGGTGGTGGTATGGGCATGGGTGGCGGCGGCATGGGCGGTGGCGGCTTCTGCTGGGTCGCCCGCGAGGTCTATGGCGACGACAACCCCCGCTGGCTCCTGTTCCGCGCCTGGCTCAAGACCGAGGCTCCCACGTGGCTCCACGATCTCTATGCCAGCCGCGGCGAGGCGTTCGCGGCCTGGATCAAGGACAAGCCCGCTGCCAAGGCCGTGGTGCGTGCCCTCATGGACACGGCGATTGCCGGCAGCGAGGGAAGCGAGTCCCGCTGACGGTCGTCATCCCAATGCCCACCTACGGAGTGATCCTCGCCGCGGCCGGCCAGAGCAGCCGTTTCCAGGACGCACATTACAAGAAGCCCTTCGCACCGCTGGCGGGCCGGGCTGTTTGGCTCCATTCCGCCGAGAAGTTCCTCGAGCGGAGCGACGTCAAGCAGGTCGTGATCGTCGTCTCGCCCGAGGATCGCCAGGCGTTTCTCGAGAAGTTCGGGGCCAACCTCGCCTTCATGGGCATCACGCTCGCGGAGGGAGGAGCCCAACGCGGTGATTCGGTGCGGAAAGGCCTTGAAAAACTCGATCCTGCGATCGACACGGTGGCGATCCACGACGCCGCCAGGCCCTGCATCGCGGCGCCCTGGATCGACGCGGTGTTCTCCGCCGGCGCCCGCACCGGGGCGGCGATCCTCGCCATCCCGGTCGTGGGCACACTCAAGCGGGTGGGGCCTGACAATTCGATCCTCGAGACGGTCGATCGCACCGGCCTGTGGGAGGCACAAACGCCGCAGGTGTTCTCTCGCAAGGTGCTCGAAAAGGCCTATGCAGCGAACCCCGGCAACCAATCGACCGACGAGGCGCAACTCGTCGAATCGGTGGGGCAGAAGGTGACCGTCGTTCGTGGGTCGCCGATCAACCTCAAGATCACGTCGCGCGAGGACCTCCATCTCGCCGAACAGGCCCTCAAGGCGATGCCGAAACCGAAGCTCTCCGGGCCCAATCACCCCTTCGCCGACGACGGGATGTGGCGTTAGCTGGCCCTCGAGGAGCCCACGATGGCGACCGATCTGCTCTCCGATTTCGAGGCCCGCGGCCTCGTCCATCAATCGACCGACGCCGCCGCGCTGCGGGGCTGGCTCGCCACACCGGGCCGCCGCGTCTACGCCGGGTTCGACCCCACCGCCGATAGCCTCCATGTGGGGCATTTGGTGGCGCTCGTCCTCCTTCGCCGTGTCGCCGCAGCCGGCCACGAACCGGTGGCGCTCGTCGGTGGCGCGACCGGGATGATCGGCGACCCGAGTGGCCGCAGTGAGGAACGCAATCTCCTCTCGCCGGAGGATTTGGCCGCCAACGTCGCGGGGGTCGAGCGACAGATCCGCGGAATCCTCGAATCGGCCGGGCAGCGGGTGCATGTCGTCAACAACGGCGATTGGATGCGTGGCGTCGGCTATCTCGAGTTCCTCCGTGACGTCGGCAAGCACGTGCCGCTGTCGCAGATGATCGCCAAGGATTCGGTGAGGAGCCGGCTCGAACGCGACGGCGGTCTGTCGTACACCGAGTTCAGCTACATGCTCCTCCAGGCCTGGGACTTCGTTCACCTCTCCGACGCCCTCGATTGTCGCCTGCAGATCGGCGGCAGCGATCAGTGGGGAAACATCACCGCGGGGATCGATCTGGGACGCCGGCTGCGGTCGCGCGAGCTCCATGGGATCACCTGCCCGCTGCTGACGAAGTCGGACGGCACGAAGATGGGAAAGACCGCCTCCGGGGCGATCTGGCTCGATCCGAAGCGCACCAGCCCCTACCGCTTCTACCAGTACTGGATCAACCTCGACGACGACGATGCGGGCCGTTGCCTGCGACGCCTCACCGAGGCATCTCCCGAGGCGTGGATCGCTCTCGACGACGCCAGGACCGCCAACCCGGCCGCCCGCGAGACCCAGAAACGGCTCGCCGAAGAACTCACGAAGCTGGTCCATGGCGAGAGCGGCCTGACGGCCGCGCGGGCCGCAACGGCGATCTTCTTCGGCGCCGAGTTTGTCGGTCTCGACGACGCCCAACTCGCCGAGATTTTCGCCGATGTGCCGAGTTGCGAGTTTCCCCGTTCGTCCCTCGACGGGGAGGGGCTGACGCTCATCGACGCGCTGGTGCGGACGAACCTGGCGGCCACGAACTCGAAGGCCCGACAGACGATCCAGCAAGGGGGCGCCTACGTCAACAATCGCCGGATGTCGGACGTTGGCCACCGTCTCACCGCGGCCGATCTCGCCGGCGGCAGCACCCTCGTTCTCCGCTCCGGCAAGAAGTCGTACGCCGTCGTCCGCTTCACGCCAGGCGTTTGATCGACGGCAGCCCCCCAGCCTCCCTTGACGCGCTGCCGCCCGTCGGCCTACTTCCTCGGTGGCCACTCCCGGCCGGAGGAAGTTTCCATGCGTCGCCTGCTCCTCACCGCCTCTGTGGCCGCCTTGCTCTCGGTCGGATCGCCTGCATTCCAGTCGGCCCGGGCCCGGGCCGATGATGTCGCCCCCGCCACCGAGGATGAAAAACCGGCCGTGACGCTCGAAAGCCGGCTGACGACAGGCCTCAAAGCCCGTCGGCCGGAGGATGTCGAGTTCGTCGAGCGGGTCGCCGAAATGGTCCGCACGGGGAAGCTTCCGGCGAAGGTGGTCGATTCGACCTACCTGTGGGCGATCCGTCGCCGCCAGTCGTATCCCTTTCCGGCGTTCCAGCGGGCGCTGAGAATCCAGGCCGACCGCATCGGCATCGCCATCGACTGACGCCTTGTTCACACCTCTGGAGGCGTCAGATCGAGGGCCGCGAAGATCCGCCGGTCGGCGAGCGACGTGGCGATGAACGCCGCTCCGTCGAACTCATGACGGTGGCTGTGGCCCCCCGGCACGGCCACGGCGACCGCTCCCGCGGCCACGGCCGCCTTGCAGCCATTGTGCGAGTCTTCGAGGACGAGCATCTGCCGCGGAACTACCCCCAGGCGTCCGGCGGCAGCGAGATAGATCTCCGGGTGCGGCTTCCCCTCGCGGACGTCGTTACACGTGAGGACGAATCCCATCCGGTCGAAAAAGCCGACGCGGCCGAGGACGTCGTGGGCGAAGTCGGGGCCACTGCTGGTGGCGACGCCGAACGGGATTCCGGCTGCAGCCAGGCTGTCGAGGAGCGCCACTGCGCCAGGCATCGGCGCCAGGCGGGCGTCGAGATAGGAGGTGAAGATCTCCTTCGTCTCGGCGGCGAGCCCCTCGACGGTGTCGTTGAGACCGTGCCAGTCGATCATGATCCGCAGCGACACCTGCTGCGGCCGCCCCATCATCCGATCGAGCAGTTCGGGCTCGAACGGCTTGCCACGGCGGCGGAGGAGTTCATTGCCGACGTCTTGATAGAGCTCCTCGGTGTTGACCAGAAGTCCATCGAGATCGAACGTCACTCCCCGGGGAGACGGGATCGGCAGAACGAGTCCTGGATGAGAAGCGGAGGAATGGCTCATGGTGGGGTGTCGGTGGGGGGGGCGAGGCGGTGGACAGCATAGCCGCCGGCGACGTGGAGTGGCGCGCCTGGCAGTGGAAACGGCTCGAGAGCGTTCACGGGCACGATGATGTGATCGGCGCCGTACGCGCGGGCCGCGGCGAGGAGCCGATCGGACCCCAGTGCAGCCGTGCTCGTGACGAGCGACTTGAGCGAGCCGTCGGCCGAGAAGCAAGCGACGATCCGCTCCCGCCAGGCGAGGATCGACTTCGCGTCCTGGGGGATGTCCTTCCAGTTCACCACCTCTCTGCGACCGGTGTACCAGTGAAAGCTGGTGGCCCCGCGCGGGGTGAGGAAGCAGGCGTCGGCCGGGGTGTGATCCCGCACCCAGGCACACACCTCCCGCCAGGCGGCTGCCTGGACCTTCTGATCGGCCCGGGCCACGAGCCCCGTCCGCCCCGGCAGGGGCCAATGACGGCTCTCGAAGGCGAGATCGACCATGAGCATCGCGATGACGGCGATCCAGCCGAGCCGGCGTCGTGTCGTGCCGCCGTGTCCCTCCCGGAGCGCGGCCGTGGCCACGAGCGCCAGCGCCAACGGCACGATGCCATCGGCAAGCCGAAACCAGTAATAGCGAAGGAGGGCGTAGGCCGCCTTCGGCCAGATCGTTTCCAACAGTGAGACGGCACAGCCGGCCAGTGAGATCCCAAGCGCGGCGGTCGTGAAGGTGGCCAATCTCGAGCGCGACGGCGATCTCTCCGCCATCGGCAGGAGGAGCCACCAGACGAGGATGGCGAGGCAATGGCGGGCCACGAGGCCCTCGGCGAAGGTGCGGACGAGGAGATGGTGGGGGAGTCGCTCGACGACGTAGGTGAAGGTCGCGCTCGCCCGCTCGGCCCCGTCGGTTCCCGCCGAGAGCCCGAGCGCCGGCACGACCCCGAGCGCCGCCAATCCGACGCCGACCGCGACGGCCACCCCGGCGGCCATCGAAAGCCCTCGGTTCCCGGCGCGACGCCCCGGCCCGAACCAGTCCATCGCTGCCGCAGGGACCAGCGCCACCATCGCCCAACCGCCGACGAGCGGATGGAGCGCGGTGGCCGCGCCGAGCCAGCCCCAGGCCACCGCTGACCGCCCTCGGACAAACCAGCCGACGCCGACGAGTACGAGTGCCCAGGCAAAGACCTTCGATTCACAACCGCCGATCACCCACTCCCCCGCCGCAGGAGTGTGCCGGGCGGCGAGCGAAAACAGGGCCGCTGCCACGATTCTCGAGGCGACCGTCGGGAGGATCGCCGAGGCAAGAAACCAAAACCCGGCGGCCAGACTCGCCCACCCGAGCCAGCGGCCGACCCAGGCGGCCGTGTCAAGGGGGAGCGCGGCCGCCAGCGGGCCGAGGAGCCGATAGAAGACACCGTGGGCCTCCGGAGACTCGAGGAAGAAGTCTCCAGCCCCCCACGCCGGATCCCAGGAATGCCGGGCGCGGGCGAGATAGTGGGCTTCGTTGGTATCCGGGGTCGGCCAAGCACCGGCCGCGGCAAAGATCGCCGTCATCACCAGGATCTCGAAGCCCAGCCGCACGACGAGCCAAGGAGCCGACGGCCGTGCGACGGCGGTGGGGGAGGCGACGCTTTCCTCGGGCATGACTCGGTCCTATAACCGGCGCCCGCGGGGAGTCCGCTCCACCGTCAGGTCCGTCAGGCAGGCCCCGTCAGGATACCCAGTCTCCATGGATCACTCCTCCGCTCCCTCCGGCGGCCCTGCCGGCCTTCCCCAGGCGACGATCCTCCGCCGGCTCATCAGTGAGCAGACGATCGCCATCCCCGGGGTGCCGATGGCGCTGGTGGCCAAGTTGATCGAGCGAGAGGGCTTCCCGGCGATGTATCTCTCCGGCGCCGTTCTCTCGGCCGGCGTTCACGCCGTCCCCGACATCGGATTGATCACGCTCGACCAACTCGCTGCCCACACCCGGATCCTCTCGGCGGCGGCCGACCTCCCCCTCGTCGTCGATGCCGACACCGGCTTCGGTGGCCCGCGGGAGGTGGAGGAATGCGTCCGGATCCTCGAGGCGGCGGGAGCGGCGGCGATCCAGCTGGAGGATCAGAGGGGCGCTGCCAGTGGAACGGGCGGAACGAAGCGTTGCGGCCATCTCGCCGGCAAGCAGGTGGTGTCGCTCGCCGAGATGGCGGAAAAGGTGGCCGCCGCCCGGGCCGGGTGTCGCAATCCCGACACCGTGATCATCGCCCGCAGCGATGCCCGCGGCGTGGAGGGCCTCGATGACGCCCTGGCCCGCCTCCACGCCTACCGGGAAGCGGGCGCTGATTGGCTCTTCCCCGAAGCGCCGCGGGATCGGGAGGAGTTTGCCCGCATCGGCCGGGAGTTTGCCGACGAGGCGCCGCTCCTGGCGAACATGACCGAGTTCGGGGTCGGCCCGCTCCTCACCGTCGACGAGCTCTCCGACTTGGGCTTCGCGGCGGTCCTCTTCCCCGTCACGCTCATGCGCGTGGCGATGCAGGCGATGCACGCGGCCCTGGCCGTCATCGCCGACGAAGGGACGCAGGAGAGCCTCCTCGACCTCATGCAGACCCGCGAGGAGCTCTACGAACTCCTCGACTACGACCCGGCCGATCCGCAGGCATGGCTCGCCGCGCACTCGAACCAGCTCGCCGCGCACTCGGCCCAGCTCGATAAGCAGCCCCGCACCGGCCCCCGAGGAGACGCCTGATGACTGCCCCTTCCCCCCGCCCCGGCCAGGCCCCGGACGACTTCGCCCGCGGGTTGGCCGGTGTCGTCGCCGGCAAGACGGCGATCTGCTCGCTCGACGGTGATCTCCGCTACCGTGGCTATTCGATCGCCCCGCTGGCAGAGGCGGGAGACTTCGAGGATGTTGCCTTTCTCCTTCTCCACGGCGAGCTGCCGACCGCTGCCGAGCACGCCTCGTTCACCCGTCGGGTGCACGAAGCTGCCGCCTCGATCGATCCGGCGGTCATCGAAGCCCTGCGGGTCTTGGCCACCCGCACCCCCAACGCCTCGCCGATGGACGCCCTTCGCACCGGCGTCAGCATCCTCGGGCAGATCGAGCTCGATCAACAGCCCGGGCCCCGTGCGGCGCTTCTCTCGCAGGCAGAGCGGCTCCTCGGCCAAGTGCCGGCGATTCTCGCCGCCTGGCTCGATCTCTCCGCCGGCCGGCCCGTGGCCCCTTGGCCGGAAGGATCGATCGCCGCGGCGCTTCTCGAGCGGCTCACCGGCCGTGAGCCCAGCGCCGAGGAAGTCTCGATCTTCGGCACGACCCTCGTGCTCTACGCCGAGCACGAGTTCAACGCCTCGACGTTCGCCGCGCGGACAGTGGTCTCGACCGGTTCGGACATGCATTCCGGGATCGTGGCGGCGATCGGGGCGCTCAAGGGCCCGCTCCACGGCGGGGCGAACGAACAGGTCCTCGAGGCGCTGGCCGAGATCGGTTCCCTCGACAAGGTCGTCCCCTGGCTCGAGGAACGGTTCGCCGCCAGGAAGGTGGTGATGGGATTCGGCCACCGCGTCTACAAGGATGGCGACGTGCGGGCGAAGATCCTCGG
>JBIIQL010000032.1:0-13418 GCA_044342095.1 Pirellulales bacterium | reverse complement strand
CCTCGAGGAAGGGCGTGATCCCCCTCCCCGTCAGGTGCCGCCCCATCCCAGGGCCCTGCCGACAGCGCCGGTCTGACTTTTTCCACCGGAAGTGCGGGGCGGCGGGCATTCCCCCGATCACGACGGGGGGTTCGCCGCGCCGCGGGGGCGGTTTCGTCGCCGCGACGGTTTCTCCCACCGTGGCCGACGCGTATTCTTGGAAGGAGACCTCACGCCCCTCCGTCGATCGTCGCCATTTCGGGAGCCCCCGCTCATGTCATCCCCCGTCCATCGCCGTCGGTTTCTCTCGATCCACCTCGGCTGTGGTGCCCTTGCGGCGCTCGGTGGCGCGAGCCTTCCGGTCACTCCGGCGTTCGCCGCGGATGCGGCGGCGGTCGGTGAGGCAATCGCCCGTGGGGAGAAGTTCCTCGCCGAGAAGGGGCAGGCCGCCGACGGCAGCTTCTCGCCGGCCGCCGGCCCGGCGGTGACGGCGCTGGTGATCGCGGGGCTGGCCAAGAGCGGCACGTCGGCTGATGCCCCGGTGGTCCGCAAGGCGCTCGACTACCTCCTCGGCTTCCGACGCGACACCGGAGGGATCCACACCCCCGACTCGGCGGTCGGCAACTACGAGACGGCGATCGCGCTGTTGGCCTTGGTCGCCTGTAACAAGGATGGCCGCTTCGACCAGGAGATCGAAGGCGCCGAGGCCTTCCTCAAGGGGCTGCAATGGGACGAGTCGGAGGGGCTCACCCCCGCCGATGTCAATTACGGCGGAGCGGGCTACGGGAAGAAGGGGCGCCCCGATCTCTCCAACACCGCCTTCCTCATCGAGGCGCTGCGGAACGCCGGCGCCGACGCCGATGATCCGGCCATCCAGCGTGCGCTCCTCTTCGTGTCGCGGACGCAGAACCTCCCCGGGCCGCACAACGACCAGCCCCATCCTGAGAAGAACCCTGACGGCGGCTTCTACTACACCCCCGCCAACGGCGGCGAGAGCATGGCCGGCACGACCCCCGAGGGGGGCCTTCGGAGCTACGCGTCGATGACGTACGCCGGCCTCAAGAGCATGATCTTCGCCGGGCTCGACCAGGACGATCCCCGCGTCAAGGCGGCGCTCGAGTGGCTCGCGAAGCACTACACCTTCGACGAAAATCCCGGCATGGGGGACAGCGGTCTCTACTACTACTACCACACGATGGCCAAGGCCCTCGATGTCCTCGGCGACGAGACCTTCACCGACGCCAAGGGCACGGTCCATCGGTGGCGCGAGGAACTGGCCGACGCGGTGATCACGCGTCAGCAGCCCGACGGCTCGTGGGTCAACGCCAACGCCCGGTGGATGGAGAGTGACCCGAATCTCGTCACGGCCTACGCATTGATGGCCTTGGCCTACACGAAAGCCGAGCCGGGCGCGGCCCGCTGACGAGCGAGTCAGTCTTTCAGGTCGAAGAGCCGCCGCAGGGCGTCGAGGAGGCCGTGCGGGGGGCCGGAGTGGCTCTCGTTCCGCAGGCTCGTCAGCGGCGAATGGAGAAGCTTGGCGGCATAGCGCTGGAACGACTGACGGATCTCGGCGCGGGCCGTGTCGTCGAGCCCGGGGAGGCGGCGGAAAAGGCGATCGAGTTCGCTCTCGCCCGTTTCCGTCCAGCCGGCGCGGAGTTGCTCGATCACCGGGGCCGACGAGCGGTGGTGGAGATCTCCCATGAAGCGCCGCGTCTCCTCCTCGACGATCGCCAGCGCACCCGGCATTTCGCGTTGGCGAGTCTTCCTGTTGGCGTCGCAGGCCGCACCGAGATCGTCGATCGAGTAGAGCCAGACGCCCGGCCGGGTGCCGATCCGCGGGTCGAAGTCGCGAGGCATCGCCAGATCGAGGACGAGGAGGGGGCGGCCGCCGCGGCGGCGCTCGGCGCCAGTGAACATCTCGAGCGTCACCACCGGCTCGGTGGCCCCGGTCGTGCTGACGACGAGATCGGCCCGCACGAGTTCGTCGAGGAGATCGGAGAATCGGCCGGCGCGGGCTCCCAGCCGGGCGGCGAGGTCCTCGGCGCGGGCCATCGAGCGGTTGACGATGACGATCTCACGGGCACCGGCGTCGCGGAGGTAGCGGAGCGTCTCATGGGCCATCTTGCCGGCGCCGACGAGGAGCACCCGCTTGTCGTCGAAGCGCTCGAACACCCCGCTGGCGAAATCGGCGACGGCGACGCTGGGAATCGAAAGCCGCTCGCGGCCGATGGCCGTCTCGGTGGCGACGCGTTTCGCCGTCCGCAGGGCCGCCTGAAACATGCCGCCGGTGAGGGGGCCGGCGGTCTTCTCTTCCTGGGCGAGGGCCCAGGCCTGCTTCACCTGGGCGACGATCTGCGGCTCGCCGAGCACCATGCTGTCGAGCCCGGAGGCGACGCTGAAGAGATGGTGGACGGCACCGGAATCGTTCTCGCCGGCGAGTACCGGCGTGAGGAGCGCCGCATCGATCCCACGGCATTCGGCGAGGAAGTCGACGAGCTGGCGCGGGGCCGGCGGGGCCTGATCGTGTTCGCTGGCGGCATAGAGTTCGACGCGGTTGCAGGTGGAGAGGAGCACCCCTTCCCGGCCCGGGAAACGCTCGCGGAAGCGGCGCAGTGCCTCGGCCGCCTGTTCGGCGGAGAAGGCGAGCCGCTCCCGCAACTCCATCGGCACGGTCCGGTGGGAGCCCCCCACGAAAGCGAGTGTCATCGGGCCACCCCCGGACTCGGGGGCGTCGCGATCGGCCGGGCCACCGTCAGCATGGCCGGCGCGGCTGCGTCAGGGTGCGGCCCGGCCTGTCGAGGTGGGACACCGTGGCGACTGGCGCCGAACAAGCCCCACAGGATCGAAAGGGTAAGCACGCCGAGGCTGACCAGTGAAAGGAGCGCGGCGGTCCGCGGTCCGTCGGGGCGGCGCGAGGCGGCTCGCTCGAGGAGCGCCGCAGTGACGAGCCAGGCGACGACGGCGCCCATCCGGAGGATCACCGGATCGTTCCAGGGGATCGACTCGAGGAGCCCCTGTTGGCGGTTGACGGCATTGAGGACGATGCCGGAGGCGAAGCCGGCGGCGGCGGCCCAGGCGGCGATCATCGCCGAGCGGCCGGTGAAGTTGGCCAGTTTTTCCAGGCTCGGCATGCGGAACCCCTGGGTAGGCGCCTGCTTCCGCGCCAAGCGGCCGGCCTGGATGAGCCACATCATCCCGGCGATGGCGCCGAAGGCGACGGCGACGCTCGCGGCGAGATTGAAGCTGCCGTGGATCGCCCCCCACACCTGCGTCGCGGGGCTTTGGGGAAAAGGGGCCCGGCTCGACATCTCGGCCGCGCCGATGAGGCCGAGGACGAGGGGGAGCATGAACAGCCCCGTCGGCGTTCGTGGGTTGG
Organism: Pirellulales bacterium; assembly: GCA_044342095.1. Classification (GTDB taxonomy): domain Bacteria; phylum Planctomycetota; class Planctomycetia; order Pirellulales; family UBA1268; genus QWOP01. Next base: position 10,063 of record JBIIQL010000032.1, on the reverse strand, counting down.
CGATGGTCAGCCACAGCGACCCGCAGGCCAACAGCCAAGCGGCGAGGAGATACCAGTCGTAGGCGCTCGACAGGGGCACGGCCGATTCGTTCGCCGCCCGCCAGCCGAGGAAGAGCGAGTGGGCGAGCACCCCGGCCGCCGCGAACCCGACCATCACCGCCCCGCGGATGCCGGAGCGGAAGAGGAGCCGCGACCCCTCGCACGCCAGAGCCACGGCGTAGCTGGCGGCGAAACAGACGACCGAAATGCGGGAGATGAAGTCGGCCATGGGTCGAACCGGGGGGATGGAGACCCTCTATTCTAGTTCACCGCCGGCCGCTGCCGATGGCCCCCGGTATCCCCCGGGTCCGCCGGCTATACTTCGCCGATGACCAATCCTCCCACGCCCCCGTCCGCTCCCCTCTCCGCCTCGCCAAAGCGACCGTGGGATGATTCCCTCTTCCTCCGCGCCTGCCGCCGGGAAGCGGTGCCCCGGACGCCGATTTGGCTCATGCGACAGGCCGGGCGCTATCTCCCCGAATACCGCCAGGTGCGGGGCCGCGTCGCCTTCATGGAGCTCTGCAAGACGCCCAGTTTGGCGGCCGAGGTGATGCTCTCCACCGTGGCCAGGCTGGGGGTCGATGCGGCGATCATCTTCAGCGATCTCCTCCCGATCCTCGAGCCGATGGGAATGGATCTCGAGTTCGCCGCCGGTGAGGGCCCGGTGATCCACAATCCGGTCCGCGAAGCGTCCGATGTGGCGCGGGTCCGGGAGCTCGACGACCTCGATCCCCTCGCCTTCGTTTTCGACTGCGTGCGGGCCACGCGTGCCGGCCTCGACGACACGCTCCCGGTGATCGGCTTCGCAGGGGCCCCGTTCACCCTCGCCGGCTATTGCATCGAAGGGGGGACGAGCAAGGCTTGGCTCCACACGAAGTCGCTGATGTACCGCGAGCCCGCCGCGTGGCACGATCTCATGGACCGTCTGGCACGGGGGGTGAGCCGATACCTTCTCGCCCAACTCGATGCCGGAGCGCAGTGTGTCCAGCTCTTCGACAGCTGGGTCGGCTGCCTCGGGCCCGAGGATTACCGCCGCTACGTCCTCCCCCACAGTCGGACGGCGATGGCAGCGGCGCTCGAACGGGCGCCGGTGGTCCATTTCGCCACCGGCAATCCCTCCCTCCTTCCGCTCCTGGCCGAGGCAGGAGGAACCGTCATCGGCGTCGATTGGAGAATCGGGCTGGACGACGCCTGGCGGGCGATCGGCCATGACCGGGCGATCCAGGGAAATCTCGATCCGGCGGTGCTGCTCGCCGATCGGGCCACCGTCCGCCGCCGGGCGGGGGATGTTCTGGCCGCCGCGGCCGGCCGACCGGGGCACATTTTCAACCTCGGTCATGGTGTCCATCCGCAGACGCCGGTCGACAATGTCCTCGAACTGATCGCCGCGGTGAAGGAACTGGGATCGCGGGCCTGAGTGAATCCCGCGGTTGTCCGGGCAGACGGTTCCGAAGGGGCCATCGCCACGGCAGGAACGGGGTGCTTGAGTCTCCCTCTCCCCACGGACCACTCCGGCAGGGTACAAAGGCGTGTTGCGCGCCACCGCCCTCCGGACGACGTTCGCGCAGCATCCCGATTCACACCGGTGGACTCCTGCTGCATGGCGACGCTCGAACAACGACTGTTCCACCTGTTCGAAAGCTCCGACCTCGACGTGGCCCGGTCGGCGGGGACCGTGAAGGTCAACTGTCCACGCGTCGGGCAGGTCAGTGGCACCGTTGACGGGCTCCAGGGAGAGGGGCTCGGCCCCGGCCCCCACACGGTGTCGCTCGAACTCTCGGCCAGCCGGCGCGGTGGGATGACGCTCGAAGCCCGGGTCAGCTCCCAGCGGGGACGGACCGGGCATCCCTGTCCCGTGCTCGCCGCGGTCCTTCTCGAAGTCGATCGTCGCGGCCTCCTCGCCGGGATCCATGACAACACGCCGATCACGCTCCTGGTCGTCCCCGCCGATGACGTGGAAGCGGAAGACGAGATTGCCGAAGCCGCCGAGGAGAGTGATGCCGAGGGCGGCATGGGCGACGCGGAGCCCGCCGAGGGGGCCCCGCGCGATGTCGAACCGGCGATCGTGACCCGGAAGGTCCCTGTGCGGATGCCGGCCTGGGCGACCGATCTCGAGGATCGCAGACGCCTCGTCGAGCCGGCCGTGCGGACCCGCGCCATCTCGGTCGCCGATGGACGACGGGCGAGCGGAGCGCTCGTCTTCCTCCTCGATCTGGCCGCTTCCGCCGATGCCTCGGCCGCGGTGATCATTCCCTGCCGAATGCAGCTCGACGTCGCCGGGCATGCGACGGGGCGCCCGCGACCGGTGATCATCGGTCCCGGGCAGTCGGCCGACTCCGACTGGGATCAGGTCGATGCCCAGGAGCGGGCGATCCTCGCCCGACTCATCGGCACCGTCCCGCTGGCCGACGCCGCCACGCCGGAGCCGCTCGAGCGGCGGACCGTGTCCCGGATCGCCATCAGTGCCCAGTCGGCGGTCGAGCATGTGGCGATGCTCTGCGAACAGGGCCGGCTCGTCGTCCAGCCGGAGCCGCGGCGCAATCCCGAACTCGTCGTGCCGTTGGCCTGGGACAGCGGCCGGGCGTGGGAGTTTGCCCTCGTTCTCGAGCCGGAGGACCCGCCGTCGCTCCGCGGGGAGACGCTCCGCGAGTTGGCCGAGAGCGAAGGGCCCACCCAGCTTCCCCGCCCCGGCAAGGCGACGCTCCGCGGCATGCTCGTGCGCGGGAGCGAGCGGCGCGACATCCGTGAGCCGCGCGCCATCCTCCGTGCCGGGCTCGTGGTCTTCTCCGACCGCATCGCCCGACTGTCGCTCGGGGAATCCCCCGGCAACTCCCAGGCGGCCGGCTGGCTCCACCAATTCGAGCGCCGTGGACCGATCGAACTGGCCGGCTCGCAATCGGACGGCCTCATCGAACGGTTGGCGTCCTTGGCCGATGTCCCGCGCCTCCTGCTCCCCTCGTGGACCGGCTGGCGGATCGAGTCGGGAACCCCCCGGCCGAAGCTCGTCCTCGACGATTCCCGGGCCGTGACCTCGACCGAAGACGATGCCGATCCCGATGGCGCGGCGCGCCGCGGTCGTCGCCGTTCGGTTCCCCGCGTCCAACTGGCAGGAAGGGTGTGGTTCGAGTACGGCGGAATGCAGATCGAGGCCGACGATCCGGCGGGCGGCGCTGCCGACGCCGAACGACGGGTGTTCGTCCGTCGTGATCGCGCGGCCGAGCGCGAAGCACTCGCGATGCTTCCCCGCTTCGGGGCCACCGCGGCGCGGCCCGAGGTCGAGGGGGAGACGGTCACCCACCATGTGGAGATCGCCAGGGCCCGTCTCGACTCCTCCGTCCCGCAACTCGCCGCCGCCGGCTGGGCCGTCGAGGTGGCGGGCCGGCGCTATCGTCCCGCCGGGAGCGTGGCTTGGAACGTCACCAGCGGCATCGATTGGTTCGAGCTTTCCGGGTCGGTCGATTTCGGCGGCGTGATCGCCGACATGCCGGCGCTCCTGGAGGCCCTTGCCCGCGGCGACCGGGCCGTGGAACTTCCCGACGGGTCGCTCGGCATCCTTCCCGATGGATTCGCGGCCCAGTTCGAGCCGATGGTGGCGCTGGCGCAGAAGCACGACGGGCGGCTGCGGTACGGACGCATTCAGGTGGCGCTCCTCGACGCCCTCCTCGCCGGTCAGCCGCAGTCGCACGTCGACGAGGCGTTCGACCGGATCCGCAGCGAATTGGCCCGGGGGGAGCGGCCGGAGGCGGAGAACGAACCGGAGGGCTTCAAGGGGACGCTCCGCCACTACCAGCGGGAAGGCCTCGGTTGGCTGACGTTCCTCGAGCGGATGGGGCTCGGCGGCTGCCTGGCCGACGACATGGGCCTCGGCAAGACGATCCAAGTGCTGGCGATGTTCGTCCGCCGCCGCGAGGTCGTGACGGCCGGCGGGCTGGCCCACCGGCCGTCGCTGGTGATCGTTCCGAAGAGCCTCGTCTTCAACTGGATCGAGGAAGCGGCGAAGTTCGGACCCGCCCTCCGCGTCGTCAACCACACCGGCAATCAGCGGACCGAGGGATCCGAGTCGCTCGCCGATGCCGATCTCGTCCTCACGACGTACGGCACGTTGCGGCGCGACATCATGCGGCACCGCGACGTCGAGTTTGACTACGTCGTCCTCGACGAGGCGCAATCGATCAAGAATGCCGGGAGCCAGGCGGCGAAAGCCTGTCGTCTGCTCCGCGCCCGCCACCGGCTGGCGCTCACCGGCACGCCGGTGGAGAACCACATCGGCGAGCTATGGAGCATTTTCGAGTTTCTCAATCCCGGGCAACTCGGCAGCGCCGCCCGCCTCAAGCGTTTTCTCTCCGGCGGCCGGGGGGGAAGCGCCGCGGAGGTCGTGGCCAGGGCCGTGCGACCCTTCCTCCTCCGCCGCACCAAGTCGCAGGTGCTCTCCGACCTCCCGGAGAAGACCGAGCAAACGATCTTTTGCGAGCTCGGGGAGACGCAGAGGAAGGCCTACGACGAGCTTCGCGAGCACTATCGGCAGGAGCTGTCGGGCCGCATCGGCAAGATGGGGATCGGCCGATCCCGCATTGCCGTCCTCGAGGCGCGCCTCCGGCTGCGACAGACCGCCTGCCATCCCGGGCTCGTCGAGGCCGGCCGGATCGACGAGCCGGCCGCCAAGCTCGAGACGCTCCTCGAGCAGCTCGGGGAGGTGCTCGCGGAAGGGCACAAGGTGCTCGTGTTCAGCCAGTTCACCAGCTTCCTCTCGATCGTCCGCCGCCAGCTCGACGCCCGCTCGATCCCCTACGAATACCTCGACGGCAAGACGACCGATCGGCAGGCCCGCGTCGCCCACTTCCAGGAGGATCCGGACTGCCGGTTATTCCTCGTCAGCCTCAAGGCGGGCGGCCAGGGGCTCAACCTCACCGCGGCCGACTACATCTACATCCTCGACCCCTGGTGGAACCCCGCCGTCGAGGCCCAGGCCGTTGACCGTGCCCACCGCATCGGCCAGACGCGGCGGGTGTTCGCCTACCGGCTGATCGCCCGGGACACCGTCGAGGAAAAGATCCTCGCCCTCCAGGATCGGAAGCGCGATCTCGCCGAGTCGATCGTCCGTGCCGACGAGAACATGATCTCGACCCTCACGCCCGAGGATGTCGAGCTGCTCCTCTCCTGACGGTCGAGGCTCTCACGGAAAACTAACGCCGGAGGGGCGCCGCCGGAGCGTAAACTCGCTGTTGTCGTTGGCTTTCCGGCGACGTTTCCAGGGAGTGGTGACGCGATGCCGGTGGGATTCGACTTTGTCCAGGGCCCGGGGGACCGGGCGGCGACCTGTGGGTTTTCCGGTGGTGGCACGGATCACGGTGGTGTCGGCGTGAAGCAGCATCCACTCAAAGGCCGGAGCGGTCCTGGGGCGATCCAGCCGCGGATCCTCGTCGTCGACGACGAGGAGGACCTCCTCGAACTCGTCCGTTTCAACCTCGCGCGTGACGGCTATGACGTGCTCGGTGTCATCAGTGGCGAGGAGGCCCTCAAGGCCGTTCGCCGCGACCCGCCCGATCTGATCGTCCTCGATTTGATGCTTCCTGGCCTCGACGGCCTCGAGGTCTGCCGGCGGCTCAAGGCCGATCCGCGGACTCGGGAAATCCCGATCGTCATGCTGACCGCCAAGAGCGAGGAGCGCGACGTCGTCTCCGGACTCGAGCGTGGCGCCGACGACTACATCACCAAGCCGTTCAGCCCAAGAGTCCTCTCCGCGCGGGTCAAGGCGCTGCTGCGGCGGCTGGAGTCGGAGAGGAACGCCGATCTCGAGTCGACCGTGGAAGTCCACGACCTCGTCATTCATCCCGGCCGGCACGAGGTGCATCTGGCCGGGGAGGTGGTCGATCTGACCTACACCGAGTTCGCCCTCCTCCACTTCCTCGCGAAGAAGCCCGGCTGGGCGTTCACGAGGACGCAGATCGTCGATGCGGTGAAGGGGGAGGATTATCCCGTCACCGAGCGGTCGGTCGACGTGCAGGTGGCTGGCTTGAGGAAGAAGCTCGGCGACCACGCCGCTTACATCGAGACGGTGCGCGGCGTCGGGTACCGTTTCCGCGCCTGATCGACGGCCTCCTTTCCGTGGCCGTGCCGGTTGTGCGACACTGTGGAAGGCACGTTGGTCGTCCCGACGACGCGCCGGGCCGCACGGCTCTGGCCCGCCAATCTCCGGAGGTGACCTCCCACCTGGGATCATCGATCCCCACGCGTGATCGCACGGCACTCGCATCCATGCCTCGTTCCCGACTCGTCTGGCGATGGTTTGCGGTCTGGTGTCTCCTCGTCATCGGGGTGGTGGTGGTCTGCCAATGGCTCGCCTCCGTGGAACTGGCCCGACTGGCCGACGCGATGCAGGTGGAGCAGATGATCGGGACGGCCCGGACCATGTCGGCCGGTGTTCCTGATGATCCCGCCTCCGACCGATCGTGGATCGCGGAGTTCACCCGCGGCACGGGGAACGCGCCGGGGTCTTTCGTCGAGATCTTCGACCGGGACGGGCGGCCGATCGCGGCGGCCTCCGCCGCGCAGGATGCGCCCCCGAGCGCCGATGGGAAGGGGCTCGATGGTGGCTCGCTTGCCGAGGCGATCGCCGGACGTCGGTCGACGTCGGGTCGCTACGATGCGCCGAGCGCCAGCCGGACGGTGTCGGTAGTCCATCCGATCGTGCGGGCGGGGAGGACGACGGCGATCGTCCGTGTCACCGCCAACACGACGGCGCCCGACGCCGGTCTGGCGGCGGCCCAGCGACGGTTGGTGAGGGGAGCCCTGATGGGAGCGACTGCGGCGATGGTGGCCGGTTGGCTCCTTGCAAGGCGAACGGCGGGGCCGTTCGAGGATCTGGCGAATGCCGCCTCCCAGGTGGCCGCCGGGGCGATCGCCGTTCCCCTCCCGGCGTCCGACGTCGCGGAGGTGTCGGCGCTCGCCGGAGCGATCGAGGCCCTCCGCGGACAACTCGTCGAACGGGGGCTGACGATCGGCCGCCAGGGAACGCAACAGGAGGCGGTGCTGGGGAGCATGATCGAGGGGGTGCTTGCGGTCGACGCCAGGCAGCGGATCGTGAGCATCAACCGGGCGGCGGCCGATCTCCTCTCGCTCGATGCCGCAGGTGTCCTCGGTCGGCCGATCCAGGAGGTCGTGCGGAATGCCGATCTCCGACAGTTCGCCCTCCAGGCGATCGACTGCCGGGAAACGGTGGAGGATGACCTCGTGCTCCGTGCGGCACGCGACCGCACGCTCCGCGTCCGCGGGACGCCACTGCGCGACATGTCGGGGGAAGGAGGGGCGGTGATCGTCCTCAATGACATCACCGACATCCGCCACCTCGAGAACGTCCGTCGCGACTTCGTCGCCAACGTCTCCCACGAATTGAAGACACCGGTCGCCTCGATCAAGGGTTTCGTCGAGACGTTGCTCGAGGGGCGGGTCGACGATCCTGACGACCGGCGGCGATTCCTCGAGATCATCGCGCGGCAGTCGGACAGGCTCGGAGCGATCATCGAGGATCTCCTCGCCCTGTCACGGATCGAGCAGGCGGAGGGGATGGGCGACCTTCCGTTGGAGCGGGTCGGCGTCGCCGACGTGTTCTCCGCCGTCATCGCCGAGTGTGGACCCCGTGCCGACGAACGCTCGATCGTCATCCGGCTCGATTCGCCTCCCGGGCTCGAGGCCGAGGTCAACGCCCCGCTCCTCGAGCAGGCCCTCATCAATCTGGTCGACAACGCCCTGAAGTACAGCGAGCCGGGGGGCGAAGTCGTGGTGGGGGCGGCGCCAACCGGGGAAGGGATGCTCGAGTTGACGGTCCGCGATCGAGGGTCGGGCATCGGGGCAGAGCATCTGCCGCGCCTCTTCGAGCGATTCTACCGGGTCGACAAGGGGCGAAGCCGCAAGCTCGGCGGCACGGGCCTCGGCCTGTCGATCGTCAAGCACATCGTCCAGGCCCATGGCGGCACGGTGGCCGTCGAGAGTACGCCCGGCATCGGGAGTACCTTCCGGGTACGTCTCCCCGTGAGCCGGGTGTGATTTCGCCGCCGGTCAGGCCTTCGGCTTGGAGTTGTGGAAGTCGACGATCTGCTTCCAGGCTTCTTCGGGCGTCTCGGCCCAGGAGAAAAGGTCGAGGTGGTCGTCGGAGATCACCCCTTCGTCGGCCATCTGCCGGAAGTCGATGATCTTCGACCAGTACTCGCGCCCGAAGAGGATGATCGGCACCGGCTGCATGCGGTGGGTCTGGCGGAGGGTGAGGGTCTCGAACATCTCGTCGAGCGTGCCGAACCCGCCGGGAAAGAGGACCACGGCCGCCGCGCGGAGGATGAAGTGAAACTTCCGCAACGCGAAATATTTGAACTGGAAGCAGAGATCGGGCGTGATGAAGGGATTGGGCTGCTGCTCGGCGGGGAGCTTGATATTGAGGCCGATCGATTGGCAGCCGACGTCGAAGGCGCCTCGGTTGGCCGCCTCCATGATTCCCGGGCCGCCGCCGGTGACGACGACGAAATCCCGGGCGTCATCGCACTGATTGTCGATCGAAACGAGCTTCGCGAACTCCCGCGCCGCATCGTAGTAGTGGCTGCGGGAGAGGAGCTTCTCGGCCCGCTCGACGTCGCGCTTGAGCTTGGGGGAATCAGGGTTCCCCTGCGCGGCCCGTCGGGCCTCGGTGAGCCGACGCTTTGCGGCACCGCGCTCGACGATCTGCGTGCCGCCGAAGACGATCACCGTCGAATGGATCCGGTGTTCCTGGAAGGCCAGTTCCGGCTTATGGAGTTCGAGGAGCATTCGCACGCCGCGGGTCTCGGGGCGATCCATGAGGAGGCGGTCGTGCTGCGCCAGACTGTAGCTCGGGCTGGCAAGGATCGCCTCCATGTTCTCAGCCACTAGCGCCACATCGTCACCGAGCGTCGTGTCGGGGAGGATGGCGCAGGTCTTCATCGGCTCGCCGGGCTGCGGGGCGGCTGCCGGCGAGGGCGTCGGTGCGGCGGATTTCGTTCGCTTGGGCATTGGGAAGAGCGTGCTCGCGAGGGGGATGAAAACGGTGGAAGGAAACGACGAGGAGGCCCGCCTCAGACGGCCGCCAGATCGAATGTATCGCCGATGGCGGGGATGGTCGCTTCCCAACCGAGCTTCGTCTTCAGATGATCCGCCATCCCGCGGGCTGCCGGTGGCTCGCCGTGAACCAGGAACACGCGCCGCGGGGCGGCCATGCTCCCGAGCCAGCGGGCGATCTCGCGACGGTCGCCATGGCCGGAGAGGGCATCGACGCGGCGGACGGCTGCCCGCACCGGGATGTCGCGGCCGTGGATCTTGAGGAACTCGGCCCCGTCGATGAGCGTTCGCCCCCGGGTGCCGGCCGCCTGAAAGCCGGCGACGAGCACCGTCGTGCGGGGGTCGGGGAGCCGACGAGCAAGGTGATGGAGGATGCGGCCGCCGTTCATCATGCCGCTGGAAGCGATCACGATCCCGGCCCCTTCGTGACCGTTGATCGCCTTCGACTCTTCCGCGGTGCGTGCCATCCGCACCCAGGGGGAGACGAGCGATTCCGAAACCCCTTGCATCCTCGCCTCGGTGAAATCGTGTTCTGCCACGTGGCGGCGGAACACCTCGGTCGCTTCCACGGCCATCGGCGAATCGATCCAGACGGGAATCTCGGGCAGCCGCCCGGCCGCCATGAGGGTGCGGAGGAGATAGACCAATTGCTGGCAGCGGCCGATGGCGAACGAGGCCACGAGCATCATGCCACCGCGGTGGATCGCCTCCTTCGTCGCGGCCTCGAGTTCGTCGAGGGGCCGGCTCGCCGGATGGTCACGATCGCCGTAGGTGCTCTCGCAGACCAGCACGTCGCAGGGAGGGGGCGGGACAGGATCGTTGTAGAGGGGGGCGTCGTACCGGCCGACGTCGCCCGAGAAGAGGCAGCGGAGCGGCGAGGGTTTGCGGTCGAGTTCCATCTCCACGAACGAGCTTCCGAGCATGTGTCCCGCATCATGGAACCGGGCCCGGATCCCTTTGGCCG
>JBIIQL010000408.1:0-3951 GCA_044342095.1 Pirellulales bacterium | reverse complement strand
CTCGAACCCCGGTAGCCGCGACTTCCAGGATCTCGAAGCCAACGGCTCCCCTCTCCATGAACATGTCGCCGCCGGCGTCGAACACCTCGCCGCCGACACGCTCCCGCCGGGAGCGAGTGACGCCCCTGGCCAGCACGCCTACGGCCTCGTCGGTGCCGTCGTCGGCGCCACCTGGCCCAAGCAACTCGACACCCTCCGCGCCGCCATGCCCCACGTCTGGATCCTCGTGCCAGGATTCGGCAAACAAGGTGGCCGGGCGTCGGACGTCCGCGGAGCGTTCGATCCGCACGGCCTGGGAGCCCTCGTCGTCAGCGCCCGCGACGTGATCTTCGCCCACTCCCGCCCCGACATGAATGCGGGGCTCGCCGAGGGCCAATGGCAGACCGCCGTCGAACGAGCCTGCCAGGACATGATCGAGCGAATCGCCGCCGACACCCCCGCCAGCAAACTCCGCGACTGAGCCCGGCGAGGCGAGTTCCTCAGGCCTTCGATTCCTGGATCAGCCGCGAAAGGAGCGGGAGGAGCTGCTTCTTGCGACTGACGACGCTCTTGAGGGAATAGAGCCCGCGGTCGAGACGCGGATAGTTGATCTCCTCCCACGCCTCCGACTCCTGCGAGAGGAGGAGGAGCGAACCGTTGCTGACGACGTCGGTGATGAGGAGCGCGGAGAAGTCGAGCTTGTGGCGGCTCGCGAAATCCTCGAGCGCCTTGCGAAGCTCGTCCTTCCGCTCCCAAAAAAGATCGAAGCCGGTTTCCTCGATCTGCGAGATCGAGAACCGCACCCCCTGCTCCGAAAACTCCTTGCAATCCTCGCTGATCACCCCCGCCGGCGTGCTCGAGCGGAGCGCCGACCCGATCTCGAAGAACTCCCGGGCATACTGATCGAGATCGATCTTGCACAGCCCGCGGAGCCAGGCGAGGACCTCGCGATCGACGTCGGTCGTCGTCGGGGAGCGGAGGAAGAGCGTGTCGGAGATGATCCCCGACGCCATGCACAGCGCGATCCCCGGCTTCGGCTCGATCCCCGACGCTCGGAATTGCCGGGCGACGAGCGTGCAGGTCGACCCCACCGGCTCGTTGATGAAGCGGATCGGCTGCTGCGACTTGAGGCCACCGCCGAGGCGGTGATGGTCGAGAACCTCGACGATCTCCGCGTCTTCCGCCCCGCTCACCGCCTGGGCGAGCTCGTTGTGATCGACGAGGACGAGCTTCTGTCGGGGTGGATTGATGAGATCCGACTTGAACGACAGGCCGATGAGGCGATCGTCGTCGTCCACGACCGGGAACACCGGCTGCGGCGACCGCTCCACGAGCGACCGGGCCTCGACGATGCTCGTCTTGCCCGGGACCGTGAGGAAGTCGGTGTCGACGACCGTATCGATGAACTGCGACGCCTTGATCCGGAGCGTGGTGTTGACCGTGTCGAACGGACTGATGATCACCGACACACGACGGATCTTCGCCAGCTCCACGAGCCCCGAGGAAAGCTTGAACCCGCCGGTCAGCACCAGCGCTCGGACGCCGTGCTCGATCGCCGGAAGCTGGATCGTAGGCCGGTCGCCGCAGACGACGATCAGGCGTTCGGCCGGAAACTGCTTCATCCGGTCGGTGAAGCCCTCGGCGCTCATCGCCCCGACCATCACGAGGAGCTGGTCGCGCTGCTGCGGATCGAGGACGTGCTGGAAGCTCCCCCCGAGCACGTCGTGGATCTTCTGAAGGCAGGTCGTCACCGTCCGCGACTTGATCGAATCCCCTTCGTCGTGGAAGAACAGATCCATGAGGTTCAAGACGGAGAGGACGCCGACCACCTTCCGGTCGCCACCGACGACCGGAATCGCCCGCAGGTCGGCCCGCTGCATCCGCTGGTAGGCCTCGTGGAACGAATCCCCGAACGCGGCCGTGACGATCTCCCGCCGGCAAACGTCCTCCGCCGACGGCCGGACATCCATCACGATCCGCGGCGCCGCCACCCCGGCCCGATCGAGGACATATTCCGTCCGCTTGTTCGGCGCCCCGCAGCAGGCGGCCACCGCGTCCGGGCGGGTGGTCTGCTGGAGGAGATCCGCGTAGGCGATCGCCGAACAGATGGCATCGGTGTCGGGATTCCGATGCCCGAAGACGAGAACACTCATGGTGGGGTCGCAGGGTGAAGAGCGCGGGCGGCAAAACATCGACGGCGCCGAAGACGCCGCCGGTGGGGAGGTGCGGAACGGGCCTTCAGACCTCGCCGGGGGCCTGGGTCCAACAGGCGAGCGACGGTTCCCAGGCGTGGAGCTCGTCCGACTTGAAATAGATCGCGATCTCGCGCGAGGCCGATTCGGGGGAATCGGAGGCGTGGACGAGATTCATCTGCCGGCTGGAGCTGTAGTCGCCGCGAATCGTCCCGGCCGCCGCCTTGAGGCCACTGGTCGCGCCGAGCATCTCCCGGACCACCCGCACCACCTCCGGCCCGGCGAACACGCAACCGACGACCGGCGAAGCCGTGATGAACTCTTCGAGCCCCGGGTAGAACGGTTTGGAGACATGCTCGGCGTAATGCTGCTTCGACATCGCGGGGGTGATCCGCAGCATCTTCATCGCCACGAGGCGCAAGCCCTTGTCGTCGAACCGGGAGAGGATCCGCCCGAGCAGACCGCGCTGCATGCAATCGGGCTTGAACATCACGAACGTCAATTCCATCGCGGCAAAACTCCAAGAGTCGTTCAGGGGAAGAGAAAAACGATGGGAGGGACGGCCCCACGTCCACAGCCTGCCTGACCCGCCAGAGGCGGAGGCACGGACCGGCGGGCCCCTCTCCTTGAACTGCAACCTGTAAGGCGGAGTCTACGGGCTGCCGCGCGGGGCTCACAACCCGAAATGCCCCTCGGCATCCCCTGCTTGCAGCCCGTTGATGAGAAACTCACGATTGCCCTCGAGGAGCATCGGCTCGGCGAGGAGTTCCTCGAGCGTCATCCAATAGATCGCCTCGACCTCGACCGGATGAGGGACCAACTCCGCCGCCGGGTCGAGTGCCACCGTCCACCACGAGAGCGCGGTTCCCCAGGGGGTGACGCTTTGCCAGACGCAGGCCAGCGCCTCGACGTCGGCCTGCAGTTCCTCCCGGCACTCGCGGACGACCGCCTCACGATCCTCCTCCCCCGGCTCGACATGCCCGCCCGGGAAACAGACCCTTCCCGGCGCAGCGACGGCCCGTCCGCGGCGGATGGCGAGAAACCGCTCCCCGCGCCGCGCGATCGCCACCACGCCGCGCTTCACCGCAGGGCCCATCGCCGGGTCGCGTCGATCGGAAGGCTTCATGAGGAGACTCTTCTGGCCATCGACCCAGGGCGAAGCGCCCGGCGGCCCCTCTTCCCCGCCGACCGGAGGAGCCCCCTCACGGCCAGCGAAATACCGACGGCGGGCGGGATCGGTGTCCAATCGACCCTCGTAGACTACATTAAATGGCTTGCCGCCGAGGCATTCGACCACCGTCTCCTGCCGGAAAAGCCGATGGACACGTCCCCCCGCGACAACGGTTCCAACTCCAACGCCCCCGGTCAGGGGGGCGGCAACGACAACGGCTTCCCGAAGTCGAATCCGGGCGGGGGCCGTCCCCTCGGCATGCCGGCGATCATCATGCTGGCCCTGGCGGCGCTCGCCCTGGTGACGATCGTGATCCGCGAGCAGGCCGGCCATGCCACCGCCGTGAGTTGGGATGAGTTTGTCAGGGAGGTGAAGGCCGGGAATGTCGCGGAAGTACGGATCTCCGGCAACTCTCTCGATGGACAGTTCAAGGCTCCCCTCGCCGGGGCTGGAACCGACGAGGTCGGAGGGGGCGCCCCGCGTACCTTCCACATCGAGATCTCCCCTTACCTTGGCGAGGGCCTCAGCGAGATGCTCCTCGCGCACGAGGTGAAGACGACCGTCCGCCAACCGGCCGACGGCACCGGGCTTCTCCTCGGCCTCTACATG
>JBIIQL010000407.1:0-3958 GCA_044342095.1 Pirellulales bacterium | reverse complement strand
ATGACGACGCGGCACTTGGCCCGTGGCCCGAACGTCGCGGCGAAGGCCTTGTCGAGATCTTCCTGCGACACCGGCACCTTGCCGACGAGCTTCTTGAGGGCCACCGTCGGCTGGACGATGTCGTCGAGGTAGTGCTTGAGCGGCACCTTGTCGTCCCGCGTCACCCGCTCGAGCCAGGCCGCGGTGTCGGGCGTGCCGTCGGCCCGGCGAAAGCCCATCGCCTCGGCGCCGCGCATCACTTCGGCTTCGATATCGGCCTGGGTGACGGCGACTTCGTTCTTCGCCATCGCCTGGGAGAGGAGCGTGCGGGTGACGAGGATCTCGAGGACGTCGAGGCCGTGGCGATCGAGGCACGCCTGACGGACGCGGTCGATGCTCACCGGCGCCCCATTGACGAGCGCCGCCACCCCCGGCAGGGCCGCCGCGCGGGCGGGATCGTTCATCACATTCTCGACCTTCGCAGCCTCCTGGAGGCGACGGAACACCGACGACGAAGCCTCTCGGCTCTTCCGCTCACGCAACTCTTCGGTGAGCCGCGGGCGGACGTCGTCGAGGGCCACGTCGGCCGCCGGCAGATGGCCTTCGCACTTGAGGACGATGAACTGGTCGGCCACCTGGACCACCGGCGAGATGCCACCGACCGCGAGGCCGAAGGCGACGGCCTCGAACCTCGGCTCACCGGTGTGGCGGCGGATCGGCTGCACCCAGCCATTGGCGCTGGCGCTGCCGACGTCGACCGAATGCTGGCGGGCGAACGACCCGAACTCGTCCGGCTTCGCCGCCACCTCGGCGCGGATCCGCTCCGCTTCGGCTGCCGAGCGGAGAACGATGATCCGCGCCTTCACCGCCGGGCCGAACTGGTGCTCGTGGGCCTCGGCGATTTCCTCGGGCGTCGGCTCGATCTCGGCGTGCGCCAGGCGTCGCAGGGCGATCATCGGCCAGACGATCTCGTCGGCATACTGCTGCGGAGTGACGCCGCGTTCGTCGCGGATCAGCTCGATCCACTTCTCACGGGGGAGATTGAATCGCTTCGCCATCACCTCGATCTCGGCATCGACCTCCTCCGGTCCGACGGTGATCCCCAGCTGCCGGCAGCCCTGCTCGATGATCAGCTTGTTGACGATCGCCTCGAGGGCGGTCGCCCCGTGGCGGGCGATGCATTCGTCGGTGAGTTGGGCCTGCGGGATCTCCGCGCCGTTGACCATCGCGGCGAGCTGCCGCGGGGGGGGAACGGGGGCGGCAGGCGCCTTCGCGTCGGCCGCTTTCTGCCCAGGGGCGGGCCGGGGCGCGGCGGCAGCAGCGGCTGCGGCCGGAGTCCGGCCGCGGAGCAGCGGGATCTGGGCGTCGGCTTGGGAGTCGCCAGCCCCGACGCGCCATGCGAGACAGGCCAGAACGATGACCGCAGCCCCGAGCAGGCCCGGCGTCCCGCCGATGCTTGCGGCCGCGGAGCGAACTCCGGCTGCGGCACCGGTCACGGCATCGACGAACGTCCCCCACGCATGGCGCATCGCAAGCCCTCCTTGGACGAAATCCCGGCGTCCTGCCGGGGATGAACTCTGGGGAACCTAGGGAACTCGACGTTGCCGATCAAGGCGAACCGGCACCGCGCCGCCCCCCCACCATGCTGCGTTGCGGCATTTTGCCGCCCGAGGGTAGGCTCTCGGGCCTTCCTCGCCCGCCCAGGTTCTCCAGGTTGTTGCCGATGGCTTCGCCCCCCTCGTCTCCCCGTGGCAACGACCCCTCCCACCCGGAGTGCCTCACGATCCTCGGCCTCCTTCCGCCGGTGACGGCGGAGGACGTCAAGCAGGCCTACCTCGCCAAGGCGATGGCCGCCCACCCCGACCGGGGAGGCGATCCGGCCGATTTTCTTCGCCTCCAGAAAGCCTACGACGATGCGAAGGAGTTCGTGCAGTTCAAGGCAGGGAAGCTCGAATGGCTGGCCTCGAAGATCGAGGCCTACTCCCAGCAGCAGGAGGTGGTCACCGAGGCCATCGAACGCGGGGGCGAGATCGAGATGGAGGAGGCGGATTGGCT
The DNA here is from genome assembly GCA_044342095.1 of Pirellulales bacterium. Lineage (GTDB taxonomy): Bacteria > Planctomycetota > Planctomycetia > Pirellulales > UBA1268 > QWOP01. The sequence goes on along the minus strand of JBIIQL010000407.1, from coordinate 1,924 downwards.
GCGGAAGAGTTTTGGCGAGGACTTCGGCCATGTCGCCGACAAGCTCGTCACCGTCCGGGTGCGCGGTCCCCGGGCTGACGACGTGTTCGCGATCCTCCTCGGCTTCCGTGCTGAATCGCTCAAGGATCTTGCCACCCTCGACCTCTCCGGGGGCACGATCACCGACGAAGGGCTTCTCCAACTGAAGGAACTGAAGAACCTGCGCTCCCTCGATCTCCGTGGCACGGCCGTCGGCAAGCTTGCCGCCGACGTACCGAAGTGGTTCGAGCAACTCGAGTTCCTCGGTCTGCCCAAGGGGGCGGTGGGGCTGCTCGGGCGGTTTGGAATGCCGCGACGCGTCAAGCTCGTCGTCGGCGACGCCCCGTCGGCATGACCACGCCGCCGAAAGCTCTGCCGAGCTTCGCCCCACGATTCCCCACCGACACACTGCCGCACCAAACTTCCAGTCGAGTTCCGATCGAGCTTTCCGATCGCACGAGCCAGTCAAGGAGGATCGATGCCCCGCCCCGCTCCGACAAACTCCTGGTTCGGCCGCCTGGCCCTCGGCGCCCTGCTCACGGCAGCCCTGCCCATCACCATCCGCGGCGCGGACGACGCCGCCCCGAAGGAGACGCCCGCCGTGGCTGCTGATTCACCCAACGCCGACCATCTCGACAAGCTCTACGAAGCCCGGACTGTCCGCGTCGCCCCGGCGAAGGACGTCGCGCCAGTCGAGTTTGCCTACCGGCTCCTCGGGCCGAAATCGATCACCCCGGGCACCCGTTACCCGCTCGTGATCTTCCTCCACGGCGCCGGCGAACGGGGCAACGACAACCTCAGTCAGCTCAAGTACTTTCCCACCTGGATGGCCGAGCAGAGCGCCCGTCAGGCTCATCCCTGCTTCGTCCTCGCTCCCCAGTGCCGTGACGACCAGAAGTGGGTCGACGTCGACTGGTCAAAGATCGAGAGCACGCCCCAGTCCCCGACCCCAACCGTCGACATGATGGCCGTGATCGCCGCGATGGAAGACACGCTCAGGCGTGAACCGATCGACCCGGCGCGGATCTACCTCACGGGGCTCTCAATGGGGGGCTACGGCTCGTGGGATCTCGCGGCCCGGATGCCGGATCGCTTCGCGGCCGTGCTCCCGATCTGCGGCGGAGGCGACGAGGCGACGGCGGCCAAGATCAAGGATCTGCCGATCTGGTGCTTCCACGGCGACGCCGACACCGCCGTGCGCGTCGAGCGGTCGCGGACGATGATCGAGGCCCTCCGCGCCGCCGGCGGAGCGCCCAAGTATTCCGAGCTCGCCGGCGTCGGCCACGATTCCTGGACGCCCGCTTACCGCGATCCCGACGTTCTCGCTTGGCTCTTCGCCCAGAAAAAGCCCGCGAAGGGGAAGTGAGCCCGCCCCGGGCTTTCCTGGCTCAAACGTGGCTTCAGGGTCGCCCGTGCCCCGTCGCCGGACGTTCGCTCCGGCCCTCCATGGGCCTCCGCTCTCTCGGACCCGCCTGCGCTCCGCCTTCCGGGCTGCGCTTGTCGGCTACGCCGGCTCTCGGAGCACGGGCGACCCCTCGCTGAAGCGTCAAGCGTTGTGCGGCGGGCTCGCTTACCGGCGCTCAGGCGAGGCGGGGATCGGCGAACGCTTGAGGAGTGACGAGGTCCTCCGAGAAACGACGAAACTTTTGCCGGCCCCGCCGACGAACCACCCTCCGGCCCGAGGCCCTTTGGACCGCCCGAACGTGGCTTCGGTGTCGCCCGTGCCCCGTCGCCGGAGACTCACTCCGGGAACAGGCCCGGGATCGAGAGGTAGCGTTCGCCAAGATCGGGAAGGACGACGACGATCATCTTGCCGGCGTTCTCCGGGCGACGGGCCACCTGCAGCGCGGCCCAGGCGGCAGCGCCGCAACTGATCCCGCACATCAGCCCCTCGCGCTTGGACATC